>NZ_JBFUGJ010000006.1:0-65168 GCF_056402975.1 Mesorhizobium sp. P3_A9
GTTCGGCCCGTCAGTTCATGCTTGGCTTTACGCCGGCGTGACGGCTGCGCGCGTGGCGCGCCAGCGCGCGAACATGTCCTCGCGAACCCGCCTCGAGCCAGCGAGCCGCTTCTTTGCCTCCGCCAGCACGGCAGGCGAAGCCTGTGCGGGCGTGCCCGATTGGAACGGAGGAGCCGGGGCATATTCGAGCGAGAGCTGCACCGTTTCGGCCTCGGCCTGACCGAGAAGCCTGGCGACCAAAGCGAGACCGAAATCGATCCCCGAGGTGACGCCGCCGGCGGTTATCAGGTTTCCGTCCTCGACAATTCGCTCGTCGACTGGAATGGCGCCGAACTCGGCGAGGAAATCATGCGCGTACCAATGCGTCGTCGCCCGCTTGCCTTTGAGCAGGCCGGCGGCACCAAGCACCAGGGCGCCGCTGCATACCGAGGTGACATGGCGTGCCTGCGCAGCACGCTCCCGCACGAAATCGAGGACGGCCTGGTCCTCCAGCAGCGGATTGACGCCGCCGCCACCTGGAATGCACAGCACATCGAGAGGCCGACAATCGTCGAAGGTCGCCGTTGGGTTGAGCGACAGCCGCGTCGACGACATCACCGGATTGCGATCCTTCCAGATCAATTCGACCTCGGCGCCCTTTGCCGATGCCAGGACTTCATAAGGGCCGGTGAGGTCGAGCTGCTGGACATTGGGGAAGACGAGGATGCCGAAACGAAGGCTCATGGAACTCTCCATAGGTTGACTCCGGTCAACCTAAGGCATCATGCTTTGGCACGATCGCCAATCATCCCTCGTTTCAAGCCAAATCGCCATGCGCCGTATCGAAATTCTTGCCTATCCCGACATCCAGCTCCTCGATGTCAGCGGGCCGCTGCAGGTTTTCGCCAGCGCCAACGACTTCAGGACGCAGGCCGGCGAACCAGTTCCCTACGAGGTCGCGGTCGTCGCCGCCTCGCCGCAGATCAGGACATCGGCCGGTCTCGTGCTGGAGGCAGCGGCGCTGCCGGTGCACGGGCTGGAGATCGACACGCTGATCGTGCCTGGCGGATGGGGCGTCAACGCAGCCTGCGAGGATCCCCAACTCGTCCAATGGATCATCGGCCGCTCGCACGACGCCACGCGAACAGCTTCCGTGTGCAGTGGCGCCATGCTTCTGGCGACGGCAGGACTGCTCGACGGCCGGCGTGCGGTTACCCACTGGGGACGCTGCGCCGAGTTCGCGCGGCGCTTTCCAGCGGTCCGCCTCGAACCCGATCCGATCTTCATCCGTGACGGCAATGTCTGGACGTCGGCAGGCGTCACGGCGGGCATAGATCTCGCCCTTTCCTTCGTCGAGGCCGACCTTGGCCGGCGCGTGGCGCTTGCGGTGGCACGCGAGTTGGTGGTCTTCCTGAAACGACCCGGTGGCCAGGCGCAGTTCAGCCAGACGCTCAAGCTGCAGCAAGGCGACGAACGCTTCGACCGGCTGCATGGCTGGATTCAGGACAATCTGGACGGCGACCTTTCGCTGCCGGACCTGGCCGAGCGCGCCAATATGAGCCCGCGCAGTTTCTCCAGGCACTATCGGGAGGCAACGGGCCGCACACCTGCACGCGCGATCGAGGAGATCCGGATCGAGGCGGCGCGACGGATGCTGGAACAGGGCCAGGCCGTCAACCGGACGGCCCGCCGCTGCGGCTTCGGGTCGGAAGAAACGATGCGGCGCGGCTTTCTACGCGTCCTCGGCACAAACCCGCGCGATTATCGCGAACGCTTCTGACCCAAAGGCCTGCGGCACCATTCCTAGAGCAATTCCAAGAAAAGTGTAAAACGGTTTTCCGTCCGGAATTGCGTCAAAACAAGGGGTTAGAGCGGTTCGCCGTTTCCGTGAAACGGTGAACTGCTCTACTCTAAGGCGTGTCGCTAACGTGCGGCGGACGGTCCGAACCAGGTGGTCAGCTCCTCAGCCAGCCCCTCTCGGGTTCCAATCCCAACCCAGGCCACATAGCCATCCGGCCGGATCAAGACGGCGTCGGGCGCGGCGACCGTCCCGAGCACCGGAAGCTCCCAGGCACCGGCATATGACGCGTCGATCCGCCGAACCCGATCCGCCCAGGGCGCAATGTCCAGCCTGCCTGGTTCACCGAGGTTGAGAAGCACCGGCCGGGCATCGAGCAGCAAGCTGAAGACCCGCACCGGACCGCCGGCGGTGACCAGGTCGAGGTCGGGCAATCGCCGCCCAAGCAGCGGATGTCCCACGCCGAGATCGTAGTGGATATCCAGGCCGGACATCTCCGCGGCGATCCGTTTGCGCGGCTCTTCCATGCCGAGCAGTTCGGCAAAGATGTCGTTCAATGCCTTGGTGCTGGCATCCGTACGACGAAGCGCAACCTGCGCCATCGTGTTGCGCAAGACGCGCGCGGCGACCGGATGGCGTTCGGCATGGTAGCTGTCGAGCAGGCTTTCCGGTGAGATCCGCTTGACCACCTGGGCCAATTTCCATCCAAGATTGACCGCGTCCTGCACACCGATGTTGAGCCCCTGCCCGCCCATCGGCGGATGGATATGCGCGGCGTCGCCGGCCAACAGGACGCGTCTGTCGCGGTAGGCGGAGGCCTGGCGTGTCGTATCTGTGAACCGGGAGAGCCAAGTCGGGCTGTGGACCCCGAAATCGGTACCGTAGACCGCGACGAGCGCCTCGCTGAGATCGCCCAGCGTCGGTTCGCCGCTGATCGTCAGTTGCCGCTCGGTCAGCACGACACCCACCCGGCCGCCTTCCTCGACCTTGCCTATCGCGTGAATTCCGTAGGCGTCGCTGCGAAAGCCCAATGCCGGTTCCCCAGACATTTCGACCTCGGCGATCATCCAGCTCATCGTCGGATCCTGTCCGGCGAACTCAATGCCCGCCGCCTTGCGGATCGTGCTGCGTCCTCCGTCGCAGCCGACGAGGTATTGCGCCCTCAACCGCTGGCCATCGGACAGCTCCACATCGACGCCGTCATCGTCCTGCGCGAAGTCAGTGACGTCCTGTCCGCGGTAGATCGGCACCTCCAATTCGCTGATCCAGTCGGCCAATATCCGCTCGATATGGTTTTGCCGCAGCGCCAGCAGATAGTTATGCCGCGTGGGAAAATCGCCGATGTCCAACCGGATCATGTGGAAGCCAACGGTCGGGAAGCGCTGCCCCTGAGAGAGGAACCGGTCGGCAATTCCGCGTTGATCAAGCACCTCGATGGTGCGTGCGTGCAGGCCACCCGCACGCAAGCCGATCAGCTGTTGGTTCGGGCGGCGCTCGACGATGGCGACATCGATGCCGGCCAAAGCGAGTTCGCCGGCCAGCATCAACCCGGTCGGACCAGCCCCGACGATGACCACAGCATGATCCCGATGCAATCCGTCTGCTGGCGACACAACACCCATTCTCATCTCCCGTTTCCGCTGGCTGGGGCCGCGGTTTTACGGGAACAGGTGGGTCTTGCCGCAAGCCCCTTGTGCGCCATATGTACAAAGTGGAGAGAGGTCCTCTCCTTGCCCTGGATGAACGACAGCCCAAAACGGCAGTTCGCAGTCGCGCCGCCGCAGCTGAAGCCGCCACTGCCCAGCAAACGTTATTCAGATTCTTCCGCGCAAGAAAAAAGCCCCTTTCGGGGCTTTTACGCAGGCTTGAAACAAAGGGGGCCGGTCGGCGTTTGGCAGCGGTACGAGGAGGCCACTATGTGCCAGCGCCGGCCGGCCGACCCCACGGACCCAGGAGATGCGGCGGACCTGAGCATCATGGGGTATTTCTAGGGATCGAGCCGGCTATCTATCCTCGTGCCGGCTTCGTCTTGCACTGCACATTTGCGCAAGAGCTTATGAAAATCAACAGTTTCTTAACCAAGGCTCGCGAATCGCTTGGATTAAGGTAAATGGCTAACCTTGTTGGATTGACCGGACAATCAGGCGCGGAGGACTACGCCGCCTTGGCAACCACGCGGTTGCGGCCGCCGCTCTTGGCTTCGTAAAGCGCGAGATCGGCGCGCTTCATCAGCGCCGCCACCGTATCCACGCCCTTCAGCACCGACGACACGCCAACGCTGACGGTGACCTCGATCGTCTTGCCATCGGTACCGATGGCGAACGGCATCTGGGCGATTTCGGCGCGGATGCGTTCGGCCACTTTTTCAGCCACTGCGCCATCGGTGTCCGGCATCACCACCACGAACTCCTCGCCGCCGAACCGGCAGGCAAGATCGATACCCCGGACATTCTTGCGCAGCCGCCGGGCAAATTCCCGCAGCACCTCGTCGCCGCCATCATGGCCGTGCGCGTCGTTGATCGACTTGAAGCGGTCGAGATCGGTGATCATTACCGACAGCGGCCGCCGCCGCGCCACGGCGCGGTCGAAAAGCGTCTGCAGATGGCTGTCAAGATAGCGGCGATTGTGCAGCCCGGTCAGGCCGTCCGTCACCGCCATCTCGATGGTCTGGGTGACGCTGGCACGCAATTGGTCGTTGTAGCGCTTGCGGCGCACCTGGGTGCGCAGCCGCGCCGTCAGCTCCTGCTGGTCGATCGGCCGCATCAGATAGTCGTTGATGCCGAGTTCGAGGCCGCGGATGATGCGCTCCTCCTCGCCCTCATCCGCCAAAAGGATGATCGGCACGAAACGGGTGCGGTCGAGCGAGCGCAGCTGCGAGCAGAGCCTGAGCGGATCGAAATCGGCGAAGGCCGTCGAAATCATCACGCATTCATAGGACGTCTCGGCGGCCTGGAAGAACCCGGCATGCGGATCGCTGTTGACGTCAAGATCGGCGCGATCACGCAACATCTTCTGCATGCGCTCGACCGACGATTTGCGCTCGTCGATCAAAAGCACTTTCGGCGTCGTGTCTTCCGACGCGAAATTGCGGCTCAGCAGCTCTTCGATGCCGATGTTGCGCGTCGTCGAGGCACGCAGCCTGAGTTCATCGGTCAGCGACTTCAACCGGACCAGGCTCTTGACGCGCGTCATCAGCTGAAGGTCGTTGACCGGCTTGGTCAGGAAATCGTCGGCGCCGGCCTCGAGCCCTCGCACACGGTCGGACACCTGGTCGAGCGCGGTGATCATCACCACCGGGATGTGCGACGTCGCCGGATCGCTCTTCAGCCTGCGGCAAACCTCGAACCCGTCCATATCGGGCATCATCACGTCGAGCAGCACGACATCGACCTTGCCGTTCTCGCAGGTCTCGATCGCGTCTGGCCCGTTGGTGGCGGTCAGCACCTCGAAATATTCGGCCAGCAGCCGGACCTCCAACAGCCTCACATTGGCAGGGATGTCGTCGACGACGAGGATCCGCGCGGTCATTTCACAAGGCTCCGGCTCGGCTGGAATGGCACATCAGGCATCGCCCAGATAGGATTTGATGGTTTCGATGAAACGCGGCACCGAGATCGGCTTTGAAATATAAGCCTCGCAGCCGCCCTGGCGGATGCGTTCCTCGTCGCCCTTCATGGCGAAGGCGGTCACCGCGATGACCGGAATGACGTGCAGATCGTCATCTTCCTTCAGCCATTTGGTCACTTCCAGCCCCGACACTTCGGGCAGCTGGATGTCCATCAAGATGAGATCGGGCCGGTGCTGACGCGCCAGATCGAGCGCTTCCAGACCATTACGGGTGCGCACCGTTTCGTAGCCGCTCGCTTCTATGAGGTCCCGAAAGAGCTTCATATTGAGCTCATTGTCCTCGACGATCATGACCTTCTTAGGCATCGACATCCCGTCCCGGCCGTCCTTCCGATCGAAGGTGGCCGTCATGCGCCCCTGGTTGAACGCACCAAACCCTGCTTCACTATACGGCAATATGATTGACGAAACGGAAACCCTCGGGCTGCAAGGCAGCACAAATTCCACCTCGCCTTCCTGCGCGTCCAAACGGCGCGCCGCGCTGTAAAGGCTTGCCGCAAGCAATTCTTGCCATTACTGCGGAAGAGACTCATTCCACATACCGAAGGTAGTGATGGCAAACGCGGCGTCAATGCGCGAAGAGGCGGAAACCCTTGCCGTCAAGGCGCTGGGCTTCGTCGCCTCCGATCCGGAGCTGTTGCCGCGCTTTCTGGCGATCACCGGAATAGAGGCGCATTCGATCCGCAGGGCCGCCGGCGAGTCTGGCTTTTTGGCCGGCGTGCTGCAGTTCATTCTCGCCCACGAGCCGACCCTGATGCGCTTTGCCGAGGAGACCGGCACGCCGCCGGCCGCCGTCGGCAAGGCGTTGCGCGCCCTGCCGCTCGGCGACGACAACCATGAGCATTCCATATGAGCGATGATCCAGAGACCGCGCGCCAGATCGAGGAACTGGCCGACGACGACCGGCCGTTGCTTGTGCTCGACGTCGACGACGTCGTGCTCGAATTCATCCGCCCCTTCCCGCATTTCCTCAAGTCGCGCGGCTATGGCCTGACGCTGGCGTCCTTCCGGCTGACCGGCAACATTGCCGAAACGGCCAGCGGTCGCCTGATCGAACAGCCCGAAGTCACGACGCTCCTGGGCGATTTCTTCGACGCGCAAGCCGATTGGCAGAGCATCACCGACGGCGCCGCGGAAGCCTTGGCAGGGCTCGGTGACCGCGCGGAAATCATATTGCTGACGGCCATGCCGCACAGGCATCGTGCCGTGCGCCGCGCCCATCTCGATGCCTTGGGTCTGAACTATCCGCTGCTGACCACCGAAATGGCCAAGGGACCGGCCGTGGCAAGGCTGCGCGGCAAGGCTGGCCGGCCGGTGGTGTTCGTCGACGATCAGCCGCACAATCTGGCGTCGGTGCGAGAATCGGTCACCGACGCCAATCTTTTCCATCTGATGGCCGACAATTCGCTACGCGCGTTCCTGCCGGCGGTCCCGGACGATGTGATCGTCGTCCAGGACTGGCATGAAGCCGCGCCGAAGATCGTGGGCGCGCTGGGGCTCTAGAGCAATTCCAGGAAAAGTGTGAAACGGTTTTCCCGGGAAAAAAGCGCGTAGCGCTTTTCCCTTGGGAATTGCGTCAAACAGGAGTCTAGAGCCGAACTCTCAAGGACTCAGTTTCGCACCGGCTCCGCCATTATCGCTGCCGCCGCTATTGGCGCCACCACCATTGTCGCCACCACTGCTGTCGTCGGCGCCGTCACTGTCGTCGACGCTGTCGTCCACCGCCGGATCGGCGGGCTTCAGCATGACGCCGTTGACGGTGACCGAGCCGTCGGCCTTTGTGCTGACAGCCCATTCCAGACGGCCGTCCGGCAGCGTCTTGGCAAAACCCTTGGCCATGAGAGCGACGGGAACGTACTGCCCCAGCTCCGGCTCAGCCTTCGCCGCTTCCTGCAGATGCTCCATGATCTTGTCGAAGCCGGCGACATCGACCGTAAGATTGGCGTCGGGCTTCTCACCGAAGCTTGTCATCTCGCCTTCCAGCGCGATTTCCATATCCTTGTTCTTCACGGTGCTGTGGCCGATGACGACCTTCGGCGCCTTGGCCAGGAAGTCGGCTTTGAGCTGGTCGCCGAACTCGGGCGACAGCGGCGGATCCTGATTGAGATCAAAGGCTTCGATCGCCTTCTTCGCCATGCTGTCGAGATCGATATTGGCGCCGCCGAAGTTGAGATCGATATCGGTGGGCAGCAGCGCCACGCTCCAGCTCGGCAAAAGCTGCTGCGGCACGGTCAGCCCCGATGCCTTGATGCCATAGGTGATCTTGCCGCTCTGGGAAACGCCGTCGCTGCCGAACGCGGTGCTGAGCTGGGTCGCCCCAAACGTGCCGATCGGGCTGTCGACCGCGAAATCCTTGAAGCCATAGGTGCCGTCGATGCGCTCCCACACCGGAAGCGCGGCGAGCAGAAGCGACTTCAGCTGCGCCTGGTTTGCCTTCAGCGTCTTCTCGTCCTCATTGGCCACGGCAAATGCCAGGAGGTCGAGCAGCGGCCTGGTCTGCACGCCCTTGCCGCTGGCTTCCACCGACAATTCCGGCGACTTCACCGTGACCGGAAAATTCAGCCCGCTCTCGGGATCATTGAATTTGATCGCTTCGACGAAATTCGAAACTTTCTGCGACGTCGTGAAATCAACGCCGCCATTGGCGGCCTTGGTGGCGGCGATGGTCGCGGTGGCCGCGCCGGCACTGGCATCCACCTGCTCCTTGCCATCCTTCGAAGTGATCGTCATGCCAGCCATCGAGCTGGCGCCGCTGATGAAGGCCGCCAGCTTGGAATCGTAGACGCCGGAACCCTTGCCGTCCTTGATCGAAAACTGCGTGCTTTGCAGCCCCTCGGGCCCGTTGAACTCGAAGGACGCGCTCTGCGAAAAGTCTATCGAGACATCCCAGGTGCCGTCGCTGCGCGGCTTGACCATCAAGGCGTAAGGGGCAAAGTCGAATTTCCCCAGCTTCTGGTCTGGAAAGCTCGCCGCCAACGCCTTGAAATCGAACACGATCTTGTAAGCGGCGCCTTCGACCGAGACCTTCAGAATGCCCTTGTCGAGCGCCTGCTTGCCGACATAGCGCGACAGGTCATCGGACAATTGCTTCGCCCCCTGGCTGTCGACGGTCTGGCCGAAAGCGGGCGCGCAGAACAGCAGCGCGGTAAAGGCAGTTGGCAACATACGGTTCACAGCAATTCTCCGTTGGATCGAAAAGGCAAAAAACGTTTCGTACTTCTGGTAGGGAAATACCATCACAACTGCAAGATGATGACAGTCAAGCTGCCGGTTTGAGCACCAGCCGCATCAGCGGCCGGCCGGCCTTGCGCTCGACGAGCCGCTCGAAACCGGCCTTCTCGAACACCCCCGACGAGCCGACGAACAGGCCGATCGAACGTGAGTCCCGGGACAGGTCGATCGGACAGGCCTCGACAAGCCGTGCCCCGTTGCTGCGGGCGAAATCGACGCCGCCCTCGACGAGGCGATGGGTGATGCCCTGGCCGCGCGCTTTGGCGCGGATGAAAAAGCAGGAGATCGCCCATACGGCCGGATCGGAAGCGTCGCCGGGATCGATCGGCGCCGAACCCCTGCCCTTGTTGTTCCATTCGGGCACGTCGGCGCGTGGTCCGATCTGCATCCAGCCAACCGCCTTACCGTCCTCGAAGGCCAGCAGACCGGGCGGCGGGCCGGCTTCGATGCGCGCCTTGATGTGGTCCTTGTTGCGTTCGCGGCTGCTCTCGCGCCGCGCCACCGGCGCCAACCGGAAATGCGTGCACCAGCAGCCATAGCAAGCGCCCTGCTTGCCGAAAAGGTCCTCGAAATCGGGCCAAAGCTCAGGCGCCAGCGGCACTATGGTCGTGCTCATACGGTTCTCCCCAGGCCAAGCTTGTCGCTGACCCTGCACTGTCGTACCATTGCCTCTGTTCTCTTTATGTTCGCAGCGATGGCGGCCCCTGTCAACAATCCCGATCACGGTTTTTGCCGTGACTGCCTGACGTTTCAGCGCAGTGAAACGCGCCGCTGTGAGCGCTGCGGCAGCCCTCGCCTTGCCCGCCATCCAGAGCTTTACCGGCTGCATCTGGCCCACATCGACTGCGACGCCTTCTACGCCGCGATCGAAAAGCGCGACAATCCGGCGCTCAAGGACAAGCCGCTGATCATCGGCGGCGGCAAGCGCGGGGTTGTCTCCACCGCATGCTACATCGCCCGCATCCGGGGCGTGCGCTCGGCCATGCCGATGTTCAAGGCACTCGAGGCCTGCCCCGAGGCGGTCGTGATCCCACCCAACATGGACAAATACGTACGTGTCGGCCGCGAGGTGCGCGCCATGATGCAAGCGCTGACGCCGCTGGTCGAGCCGCTGTCGATCGACGAGGCGTTTCTCGACCTCGCCGGCACCGAGCGGCTGCACGGCCTGCCACCGGCGGTGGTGCTGGCGCGCTTTGCGCTGGCCGTCGAGAAGGAGGTCGGCATCACCGTTTCCGCCGGCCTCTCCTATTGCAAATTCCTCGCCAAGATCGCTTCGGACTTCCGCAAGCCGCGCGGTTTTTCCGTCATCGGCGAGGCCGAGGCGGTCGGCTTCCTGGCGGTGCAGCCGGTGACCATGATCTGGGGCGTCGGCAAGGCTTTCAACGCCACGCTTGAGCGCGACGGCATCCGCACCATCGGCCAGCTTCAGAAGATGGAGCGTGGCGACCTGATGCGCCGCTACGGCACGATGGGCGACCGGCTCTACCGGCTTTCGCGCGGTGAGGACGTCCGCCGCGTCGACCCTGACCAGGACGCCAAAAGCGTATCGGCCGAAACCACATTCGACACTGATATCGCATCGCTGGATGAACTGGTCGCGGTGCTGAGGGGCCTTTCGGAAAAGGTCTCGGCGCGGCTGAAAAAGTCGGGCATTGCCGGACGCACGGTGGTGCTGAAGCTGAAGACCCAGGATTTCAAGCTGCGCACGCGCAACCGCCAGCTCGGCGACCCGACCCGGCTCGCGGACCGCATCTTTCAGACCGGAGTCGAGCTGCTTCGCAAGGAAACGGACGGAACGAAATTTCGATTGCTCGGCATCGGCGTCAGCGACCTGTCCGATGACAACAAGGCGGATCCGCCGGATCTGGTCGACGTGCAGTCGCGCAAGCGCGCCATGGCCGAAGGCGCCATCGATGCGCTGCGCGACAAGTTCGGCCGCAAGGCGGTGGAAACCGGCTATACATTCGGCAGGGGCCGCGATGCCCACCCGCCGGAACCGCTGGAAGACTGAACCTTCCGGGACGCTAGACTCTCGTCAAATCGATCCGGCTCGTCACCACGCTCTTGCCGGTTTTCGGATCGGTGTCGATGACCGTCAGCCGGATGCCATTCTCGCCTCGCTTCTCGACCGTCATCCGGGCCTTGCGATCGCCGTTGACCTCCTGCGCCCAGCGGATGCCAAGATTGATCGCGTTGCCTGAACGGCTGCCGTTTAGCTGTGCCGGTCCGGTGCGGGACCCGACATAGATGCCGCTGTATTTCGCGCCCGTGACCTTGAGATTGGCGCTGATGGCGCGCGACACCACCACGAGACCGCGACAATTGCCATCCAGCGAGAGCGAGGTTGCGGTCGCATTTGACTTGAAGCTGCAGGAGACACTGACGTTCGGCACGTCCGTGGTCACCTGGACAGTGCCCTTGCCGGCGAAATTACCCTTGAACGACTGGAGAAACTTGGTCTCGTCGGCATGAGCAGCACCGGCGGCGATCACCAGGCAGCCAGCGAGCGCGACTTGCGCGAATGGTCTCATGAGACTCTCCTTGTCGATATTGAAAGGCAGGTTTGCAAAGCACGCACAAAATATCGCGACTCAACGCCCCCGGGCCGTCTCAGGTTCCGCCAACAGCATGACGGTTTCACCGCAACTGGCCCAGAAGAATGCATCAGCTAGCGATTGCGGCAAAAGCCGCGGCCTGCGAGATAGCTGCCATGGCACCCACCCCCTCGATCCCCAAGGCCGCGTTCTGGATGGCGCTGTCGATTACCTCGTTCCTGGGGATGTCGATCGCCGGCCGCGCCACGACGGCCGAACTCAACGTCTTCCAGGTTCTGGAACTGCGCTCGGTGATCGGCTTCTTCATCCTCTTGCCGCTGGTGCTGACGAGCGGCGGCTTTGCGGCGATGCGCACGCAGCGTCCCCTCGCCCATATCGCCCGCAACGTCGTCCACTACACCGGCCAGGCGGCGTGGCTCTACGCCTTGACGTTGATCCCGCTGGCGGTGCTGATCTCGATCGAATTCACCACGCCGATCTGGACGGCGATCCTGGCGGTGACGTTTCTCGGCGAAAGGCTGAGCCGGCCGAAACTGGCGTCAGTCGTGCTCGGCCTGATCGGCGTGGTGGTCATCGTTCGTCCCGGCGTCGGCGCCGTCGATCCGGGACACCTCGTCGTGCTGGGCGCCGCCGTCTGCTTTGGCATCTCGTTGGTGCTGGTAAAGTCGTTGACGCGCACGGATAGCGTCGTGCGCATCATCTTCTGGATGCTGGTCATCCAGTCGGCCGTCGGCCTCATCCCGGCGCTCTATGAATGGCGCACTCCATCGCTCGAGCTCTGGCCATGGATCCTGCTCATCGCCTTCACCGGCATGTCGTCGCATTTCTGCATGGCCCGCGCCCTCACCTATGCCGACGCGACCGTCATCTCACCGATGGATTTCCTGCGCGTACCCTTGTCCGCTCTGGTCGGCTGGCTGCTTTACCAGGAACAGATCGACGCCTTCACCGCCGGTGGCGCGCTGCTCATCCTGATGGGCAACCTGCTCAATCTGCAGCGCAAGCCGGTGCAAGCGGCTGAAGTGGCGGCGTCTTAGCCGTCAGATCCCATCGTCGGGTATGTTGATAACATGCCCGCAGGCCTTGCAGTGCACCGCATCCGGCTCATGCCTCTGCAGCCCGCATTGCGGACAGGGAAAGAATACCTTGGCCGGCCGGAAGATCGCCTGCGCCAGCCTGACGAACAGCGATATGCCGATGATCATGGTGACGATCGCCGTCAGCTTGCCGGCCATGCCTGGCAGCACGATGTCGCCGAAGCCGGTCGTCGTTACCGTCGCGACGGTGAAATAAAGCGCGTCGATGTAGTTTTCGAGCCCTGCACCGGTCCGGAAGAAGAAGGTGTAGACGAAGCCGGTGATGACGAAGAGAAACGTCAACAGGTTGATGACCGCGTGGCTCGCCTCGCGCCAGGGCCGCAGGCCACGCATTTCAAAATGCCGCCAGATCGAACCGCTGCGCGACAGCGACCACAGCCGCAGGATGCGCAGAAAACCGAGATTGGCGAGCGCCGTCGGCATCAGCAGCGTCAGCAGGATGAAGACATCCACCCAGGAGGTCGGCTGCTTCATCAGGCGCAGCATATCGTTGGACGCCAGCAGCCTGGCGATCAGATCGGCGCCGACAAGGGCCGCCACCGCATAGTCCAGCCACAGGAACGAGGCCGATTGCTGGATGACGGGCGTCGCGATGAAAAAGGCGATGATGGCCAAATCGATGACGATTGCCACCAGTTGAAACTGGAAGGCGGCCGGCGTGCGCCCATGATAGAGCTTTCGCAGCCTATGGCGCAGCCGCGCCAGCGCGGAACGATCCTGTGATGCGCGCTTGTCCGCGGCCTTCATGCCGATCGCGATGACATGGGCGGCAGATGCAGAAGCGTGCCAGGGGCCGCGGTCACACCAATTCCACTTCGACCACGCCGGGCACCGCGCGCATCGCCGAGGCGATCTGCGGCGAGACGCGGTAGCCGCCCTGCAAGGCGATCTCGACCTCGCCTTGCGCCTCTTCCTTGATGACGATGATGCTCACCTGGCTTTCGCCGCGCTGGGTAAGCTGGGATTGGATGATCGAGGCAGGCCCATCGTTCCTGACGAAGATGCGCAGCGCCTTCTGGATGCGGCTTGCCTCGTCTTCCAGCGAATGCACCGAGTTGATGCGCAAATTGACGCCCTCGGGCCTGTCCTCAGCCGCGACGGTGATGACGACGGAGCGGCCGGCTTCGAGGAGATCACGGTACTGGGCCAATGCTTCAGAAAACAGCACGGCCTCGTACTGGCCGGAGGTGTCGGAAAAGGCCACCACGCCCATCTTGTTACCGGTGCGCGTCTTGCGCTCCTGCTTGCTGGTCACCGTGCCGGCCAGGCGGCCGGCGGCAGCGCCGCGCTTGACGGCGGCGGAGAACTCCGCCCAGTTCTGCACCCGCATCTTCTGCAACGCCGCCTTGTATTCGTCGAGCGGATGGGCCGAGAGATAGAAGCCTACGACCTGGAATTCGCGGTGCAGCCGGTCGGCGGCGAGCCAGGGATCCGTCGCCGGCAGATTGAGCGCCTGCGACTGTGCGCCCAGCGAGGCGCCGAAAATATCGGCCTGGCCGGAAACGGCATTCTGCTGGGCGAGCGACGCCAGGCCCATCATCCGTTCGACGCCGGCCAGCATCTGGGCGCGGTCGTGGCCGAAACAGTCAAGCGCGCCGGCCATGATCAGGCTTTCGAAGACACGCTTGCCGACGACCTTCGGGTCAACCCGCTCGCAGAAATCGGCGAGGTTCTTGAACGGCTTTTCGCCGCGCACGGCAACAATATGCTCGACCGCCGCGTCGCCGACGCCTTTGAGCGCCGCCATCGAATAATAGATGCGGTTCTCGCCGACCTCGAAAGGCCGAAAACTCGTCATCACCGACGGCGCCAGAACCTCGATGCCAAGGCGTAGCGCATCCTGGCGGAAGTCGGCCAGCTTGTCGGTGTTGCCCATGTCGAGCGTCATCGACGCCGCCAGGAACTCGACCGGATAATGCGCCTTGAGATAGGCGGTCTGGTAGGAAACCACGGCGTAAGCCGCGGCATGCGACTTGTTGAAACCATAGTCGGCGAACTTGGCCAGCAGGTCGAAAATGAAGTCGGCTTGCGGCTTGTTGACGCCGCGCTCGACAGCGCCGGTGACGAAGCGCTCGCGCTGCTTGTCCATCTCGGCGCGGATCTTCTTGCCCATGGCGCGGCGCAGAAGGTCGGCTTCGCCGAGCGAATAGCCGGACAGCTCCTGCGCGATCTGCATCACCTGTTCCTGGTAGACGATGACGCCTTGTGTCTCCTTCACCAGATGGTCGATCTTGGGATGGATCGACGCCATCTCCTCCTCGCCATGCTTTCTGGCGTTGTAGGTCGGAATGTTCTCCATCGGGCCCGGGCGGTAGAGCGCGACCAGCGCGATGATGTCTTCGATGCAGTCAGGCCGCATGCCGATCAGCGCTTTGCGCATGCCGGCACTTTCGACCTGGAACACGCCGACCACTTCGCCGCGCGACAGCATGGCGTAGGTGTCGGGGTCGTCGAGCGGGATCGTCGCCAGATCGATGTCGATGCCGCGGCGGCGGATCAGTTTCACCGCCGTCTCCAGCACGGTCAGCGTCTTCAGGCCGAGGAAGTCGAACTTCACCAGCCCGGCCTGCTCGACATATTTCATGTTGAACTGGGTGACCGGCATGTCCGAGCGCGGATCGCGGTACATCGGCACCAGCTCCGACAGCGGCCTGTCGCCGATTACGATGCCGGCGGCGTGTGTCGAGGCGTGGCGGTAGAGGCCTTCGAGCTTCTGCGCCATGTCGAGCAGCGTCTGGACGATCGGCTCCTTCTCGGCCTCTTCGGCAAAGCGCGGCTCATTGGCGATGGCATCCGCCAGCTTGACCGGATTGGCCGGGTTCTGCGGCACCATTTTCGACAGCTTGTCGACCTGGCCATAGGGCATCTGCAGCACGCGGCCGACGTCACGCAGCACGGCGCGGGCCTGCAGCGTACCGAAGGTGATGATCTGTCCGACCTGGTCGCGGCCGTATTTCTGCTGGACGTAGCGGATCACCTCTTCGCGGCGATCCTGGCAGAAGTCGATGTCGAAGTCGGGCATCGACACGCGGTCGGGGTTGAGGAAGCGCTCGAACAGCAGCGAGAAACGCAGCGGATCGATGTCGGTGATGGTCGTCGAATAGGCGACCAGCGACCCGGCGCCCGAACCACGGCCCGGCCCGACCGGAATGCCTTGCGCCTTGGCCCATTTGATGAAGTCGGCAACGATCAGGAAGTAACCCGGGAATTTCATCTTCTCGATGATGCCGAGCTCGAATTCGAGCCGTTCGCGATATTGCTCGATCGTGTAGCCCGGCGTCGGTCCGTGCAGCGCGAGCCGGGCATCGAGCCCCTCGCGCGCCTGGCGGGCGAGTTCCGCGGCCTCGGCCTTTTCGGCTGCGTCCTTGTCGGAGGCATCACCGCCGGTGAAGCGCGGCAGGATCGGGCTGCGGGTCTTTGGATAGTAGGAGCAGCGCAGTGCGATCTCGACGGTGTTGTCGATCGCTTCCGGCAGGTCAGCGAACAGCTTTGCCATATCGGCCTGGCTGCGCAGGAAATTGTCCGGCGACAGCCGACGTCTGTTGTCGACGGCAACGACGGTGCCCTCGGCAATGGCGATCAGCGCGTCATGCGCCTCATAGTCGTCACGCGAGGAGAAAAAAGCCTCATTGGTGGCAACCAGCGGAAGTTCGTGCGCGTAGGCGAGATCGATTGTCTGATGTTCGATGACCCGGTCGTAGCCCGCAACGCGATCCAGTTCGACATAAAGCCGGTCGCCGAACAGCGCCTTGAGCGTCAGAAGCCGCACCTCGGCCAGATCGCGGCGATCCTCCTTCAAGGCGTTGCCGATCGGGCCGCGCGGTCCGCCGCTGAGGCAGATCAGCCCATCGCTCTGTCCAGTCAGCGTCTCGGTGGTCAGGTGCACTGCCTCACCGGGGGGTGTTTCCAGATAGACGCCGCTGACAAGCCGAACCAGATTGGAATAGCCGGCTTCCGTCGCGGCGAGCAGGACGACCGGCCGCATCTCCGGGCCTTGCCGCCGGCGGTCGCGCTGGCCGTCGCTGTTTTCGCCGGAAAAGGCGAGCGCGATCTGGCAGCCTATGATCGGCTGGATGCCGTCCTTGACCGCCTTCTGCGCGAATTCGAGCGCGCCGAACAGATTGTTGGTGTCGGTGACGGCGATCGCCGGTGCTTCGTCCTTGACCGCGTGGCCGACGACCTTGCCGAGCTGAAGCGCGCCCTCGAGCAGCGAATAGGCCGAATGCACGCGCAGATGGACGAACGGCCGCGCCGGTACCTCCGGCCGCGCCGCCGCAATCGCGGCTTCGCGCTTCAGGGGATCGCGTGGAAGTCTGTCATCCGCCATGGTTTCTCGCGCTGCCTAAGGTCTTGAGTCGATGGAGATGTATTGTCCGGGACGGCGCGATGCCAGTCCAGCACAAACGACCCGTCAACCACAGGCTTCCCAGCTGCTCAGGCGAATTCCATGATCACCGCGTCCACCGCAAGACTGTCGCCGGGCTTGGCGTTGAGTTTTGATACGACGAGATCGCGCTCGGCGCGCAGCACGTTTTCCATCTTCATCGCCTCGACCACCGCCAAAGTCTCGCCGGCCTTGACCTCCTGGCCTTCGGTAACGGCGATCGACACGACGAGGCCGGGCATCGGGCAGAGCAGCAGGTTCGACGTGTCCGGCGCCACCTTCTCCGGCATCAGCCGTTCCAGCTCGGCGGTGCGCGGCAGCATGGCGCGCGCGGCCACCGACATGCCCTTCCAGGCGATGCGAAGACCGTTGGCGACTGGCCGGATTTGAGCGGCAACCCTGCGCTTGCCGACCGTGCCACGCCAGATCAGGTCGCCCGGCCGCCAGTCGGATGAGACGGTCAGCGCCTTGCCGCCGTCGATCGACAGGTCGATCTCCATCGGGATCGAAATCATGCCTTCGAGGATGGACGCCTGGAGATACTCTTCGCCGATCTTCACCACCCAGTCGCGCTTGAGCGCACCCGAATGCGGGGCCAGCCGCCCGCCCAGCCGGTCGAGCCTATCGCGGCGCAGCAGCTCCACCGCTGTGGCGATTGACGCCAGAACAGCCTTTTCCTCGCTGTTGGGTACGATCGGCGCAAAACCGTCGGGATACTCCTCGGCGATGAATGCCGTCGATATCTGTCCTTCCCGCCAGCGTGGATGCTGCATCAGCGCCGCCAGAAACGGGATGTTGTGCTCGATACCGTCGACGACAAAACTGTCGAGCGCTTCCGACATGGCATCGATCGCCTCGATGCGCGTCGGCGCCCAGGTGCACAGCTTGGCGAGCATCGGGTCATAGAACATCGAAATCTCGGAGCCTTCGGTGACGCCGGTGTCGTTGCGGATGACGACATCGCCGAATGTCCCTTCCTCCGGCGGCCGGTAGCGCGTCAGCCGGCCGATCGACGGCAGGAAGTTCCTGTATGGATCCTCTGCATAAAGCCGGCTTTCCACCGCCCAGCCATTCAGCTTGATATCGCTTTGCTTCAGGCCAAGCTTTTCGCCGGCGGCGACGCGGATCATCTGTTCGACCAGATCGATGCCGGTGACGAGCTCGGTCACCGGATGTTCAACCTGCAATCGTGTATTCATTTCAAGGAAATAGAAGTTCTTGTCCTTGTCGACGATGAACTCGACCGTGCCGGCGCTCTGGTAGTCGACAGCCCTCGCCAGCGCCACCGACTGCTCGCCCATGGCCTTGCGCGTCTTGGCTTCGAGGAACGGCGACGGCGCCTCTTCCGCGACCTTCTGGTTGCGGCGCTGGATCGAGCATTCACGCTCGCCGAGATAGAGCGCGTTGCCATGCGCGTCGGCCAGCACCTGGATCTCGATATGGCGCGGATCGACGACGAACTTTTCGATGAACACGCGGTCGTCGCCGAACGAACTCTTGGCCTCCGAACGCGCGCGATCGAAGCCGTCACGCACTTCCGACTGATTCCAGGCGATGCGCATGCCCTTGCCGCCGCCGCCAGCCGAGGCCTTGATCATCACGGGATAGCCGATCTCGCCGGCGATCTTTTCGGCATGGTCGGCATTCTCGATGACGCCGAGCCAGCCGGGCACGGTCGAAACCTTGGCGGCGTTGGCGAACTTCTTCGATTCGATCTTGTCGCCCATCGCCTTGATGGCCTTGGGCTTTGGACCGATGAAGACGATGCCTTCCGCTTCCAGCGCCTCGCAGAAGGCGGCGCGCTCGGACAGGAAGCCATAACCGGGATGCACCGCCTGCGCGCCGGTTTCCTTGCAGGCGGCGATGATCTTTTCGGGCAGCAAATAACTCTGCGCGGCGGGCGAAGGCCCGATATGCACCGCCTCGTCGGCCATTTCGACATGCACGGCATCGCGATCGGCATCGGAATAGACCGCGACCGTGGCAATCCCCATCTTGCGCGCCGTCTTGATGACGCGACAGGCGATCTCGCCACGATTGGCGATCAAGATTTTCGTGAACATGCTGAGGTCATTCCCCTCCGGTCGGTCGTTCCTTTTATGGCCTGTGCTTGCGGGGTCAAGCCGACCATGCAAATCACTGCCGTTCAATCGATTTGCGATTCCAATTCTTCGCTGTGGCCCAGTGTCGGCACCAGCTTCCAGTTGATCGTGTCGATAAAACCTGAAACCTTGGAAAAAAATTCGCATTGGAGGACGCCTGATGAAAACCCGCGCCGCTGTCGCTGTCGCCGCCGGAAAGCCGTTGGAGATCATGGAGGTCGACCTCGACGGTCCGCGCGAGGGCGAGGTGCTGGTCGAGATCAAGGCGACCGGTATCTGCCACACCGACGAGTTCACTTTGTCGGGTGCCGATCCGGAAGGCCTGTTCCCGGCCATCCTCGGCCATGAAGGCGCCGGCATCGTCGTCGATGTCGGCAAGGGCGTCACCTCGGTCAAGAAGGGTGACCATGTCATCCCGCTCTACACGCCGGAATGCCGACAGTGCCCGTCCTGCCTGTCGAGAAAAACCAATCTGTGCACCGCCATCCGTGCCACGCAGGGGCAAGGGTTGATGCCTGACGGCTCGTCGCGCTTCTCGATCGGCAAGGACAAGATCTTCCACTATATGGGCTGCTCGACCTTCTCGAACTTCACCGTGCTGCCCGAGATCGCGCTGGCCAAGGTCAACCCGGACGCACCCTTCGACAAGATCTGCTACATCGGCTGCGGCGTCACCACCGGCATCGGTGCGGTCATCAACACCGCCAAGGTCGAGCAAGGCGCCACGGCTGTCGTCTTCGGCCTCGGTGGCATCGGCTTGAATGTCATCCAGGGCCTGAAGCTGGCCGGCGCCGACATGATCATCGGCGTCGATCTCAACAACGACAAGAAGGAATGGGGCGAGCGGTTCGGCATGACGCATTTCGTCAATCCGAAGGAGATCGACGGCGACATCGTCCCGCACCTCGTCAACATGACCAAGCGCGGCGCCGACCAGATCGGCGGCGCCGACTACACATTCGACTGCACCGGCAGCACCAAGGTGATGCGCCAGGCATTGGAAGCCTCGCATCGTGGCTGGGGGAAGTCGGTCGTCATCGGCGTCGCCGGTGCCGGTCAGGAGATCTCGACGCGGCCATTCCAGCTGGTCACCGGACGCACCTGGATGGGCACCGCCTTCGGCGGCGCGCGTGGCCGCACCGACGTGCCGAAAATCGTCGACTGGTACATGGACGGCAAGATCCAGATCGATCCGATGATCACCCATTTGCTGAAGCTGGAAGACATCAACAAAGGGTTCGCCCTCATGCATGAGGGCAAGTCGATCCGAAGCGTCGTCGTTTACTGAAGTGGTTCAGCGTTTCACGGAAACGCAGAACCCGCTCTATCCCTTTGTTTTGGTGCTTTCCCTGGAATTGCTTTAGGTGGCGGCTCGCCCGTCGCCGCCTTTCGGCCGCGTCGCGGTGAGGCTGGCTTCAATGGAGCCGAGAAGACCGAGCGCGACGTCGAGCCGCTGGCGGCGGCAGACAAGGCGTCGCCCCATTCCTTGCGCACCAGCGCGTAGCTGTCGGCTCCGCGCCGTGTGCGGTGGACGCCAACGCCGCGGGAGCAAGCCCATCCCAGCCTACACCCACAAGTTTGATTATTTCGAAAATCCGCAGTAATCTCCGCGCTAATTCAATGCGGAGTCGTATGCATGAGCACCACTCTCAGGCCTGCCGGTGAGACACGCGCCGGGGATGTGCTGGCGCGCATGCGCAGCGACATCATCAGCTGCACCTTGAAGCCGGGAACCAAGCTGCGCTTCGAAACGCTGCGGGAGCTGTATGAAGTAAGCTTCTCCACTCTGCGCGAGGCTCTCTCGCGGCTGGTGGCCGAAGGCCTGGTGGTGGCGGAGGGGCAGCGTGGTTTCCTCGTCGCGCCGGTCTCGCTCTTCGATCTCAAAGATCTGACGGATGTCCGCGTGCTTGTCGAACGGCAGTGCATCAAGCTGGCGATAGAGCGTGGCGACGATCGCTGGGAAGCGGACATCATGGCTGCGTTCCATCGGATGGATCGCCTGCAAAGCCGGCTTGGTGCGAGCTACTATCTCTCCGATGAATGGGCCACGTTGCACAGTGCGTTCCACCTGTCGCTGGTCGCGGCATGCGGCTCGCCCAATCTGCTCGAGATACGGCAGAAGCTCTTCGAGCGCGCCCACCGCTATCGCAGGATGTCCTCGCAGTTTCGCCCGCAATGGCGCGCAAAGGACGTCGAGCACAAGATGATCATGGATCGGGTCATCGCCCGCGACACGGCCACGGCGCAGGATCTGGTCGACCGGCATATCCGCGAGACGACCGAGAACGTCATTGCCCATGCAAGCCACCTTTTCGCGCAAGGTGGGTCAGGCGATCCTTTCAAGCGTTCGGATCCCGTGGCAGCGGAATAGGCCACGGCAAGTCTCACTCGCCATCCGATAGGATCCGCTTGTTGCCATCGCGCGCAGGCAGAGGTGTCCGGCAGGCTCGTCGCCTGCCGGGAAAGTCACCGCGGATTACGAGTGGGCACGTCCTTCGACCTGAATCACGAGGCTCACCTCGTCGCCGATCATTCCAAGCGCGGCCTTCATGCCGAAATCGCTGCGTTTGATCGACGTGCGCGCGCTGAAGCCGACGACGTGGCTCTTGTCCCACGGGTTCTGACCTTCCTTGTTGAAGGTGACGTCCAGCGTGACGGGTTTCGTGACACCGGCGATCGTGAGATCGCCCGAGATCGTGCCGGATTTGGCGTCGACCGCCTTGAATTCCCGCCCGACAAAGGTGATCTGCGGGAACTCCGTTGCATTGAACCAGTCGGCGCCCTGGATGTCGCTGTCTCGCTGGCTGTTGTTCGTCGAGATGCCGGCAACTTTCACCGCGACATCGAGGCTGCTTTCCGCCGGCTTCGTCGCGTCGAACTGGAACGAGCCCGAGAATTCCTTGGCGATTCCGATCACCTGCGAGAAGCCAAGATGATCGATAAAGAAAGCGATCCCTGAATGGACGGGATCAATATCGAATGTCCCGGCCGCGGCCGTTTCGGCGGACAGCGGCAACCAGGCGATCGTGGCTGCAAGCAAGGTGGTGCGCAGTAGTTTCGACATAGGTATTCCTCCCTGTTGATAGTTTCCGACAGTTCTCCCCCGGGTCACACCGGGAAGCTTGAGCCGTACCGCGCAATCACGGTCGCCACGGATGCTCCCACGGGCAGCAGGCACATCCCGACAAATGCAGCGAGGCGGACGGCTTCATTCATGGCGTGGATCCGGCGCAAAACCGGATCGACGACAACCGGCGCGACAAAGACCAATGACAGCACGGCCAGTGCCAGCATGTCGGTCTTGCGCGTGATCAGCGTGACGGTCTGCGCGACTGCTATCATGCCTCCTGCTCCTCCCAAGAGGGACGCGGAGCGGAATCCGAAATTCGGATTTGAGATATTGGCGGCGACAATGGCCGCCAGGGCGGCTGCAAAAAGCAGGCTGAGCTGGAAGCTCGAAGACGATGCCCCCAATAGCGCGATCGGCGCGAATCCGGCGCATGCGGTGCCGAGCAAGGCGCCTCGTCTTGCGCTGGATTCGCCGTCGGCCCGGTCTGTTCCGCCGGAAAGGCCATACATCGCCAGCAGGCCCCATAGGGCTGCCACTGCCACTTCCGGAAGCGCATCGGGCAGCCGAGCCGTTCCGATATAGGCGGCGGAGGCAATCGGCTGGGCAAGGACAAGCGCGCGACCGAACCCGCTCCGTCCCAGGGTCTCGGCCAGGATACCAAGCGCCGTTCCGATCACGGCCACGAAGAAGACCTTGTTGACCGCGCCCACTGGCGGGAAAGACGGTACCTTGTTGTAGGCGAGCCAGTAAGCGACGAGGAAGGAAACGGGCACCAGGAGATCTGTCCAGACCCGTCCCGCGCGGAGCCAGCGCAGCAACCCGGCAGCGACGAGCGCCAGCAAACCAGCCGTAATCATGCCGAGGATCATCGCTTCCTGTGGCGATCGAGCCAGACCACTCATGTCAGCAATCTCGCAGCGTTTCGAACTGCCGGTCGTCAGCAGTGTTGGCCACTCCCATGGCGGTGTGCATACGTCTCCCCCTCTCGGCGCGATGTTGCATCAGCCGATTCTCCATCCGATATATTGACATACCGACTATTCTTCAGATACCATATGGTATCTAAAATCATCGTATCTGTCAATGTGTGCGGCGCCACGGTCGCAGGGCCGAACCGAATTTCGCCAGACAGATGAGCAGGCCGGCGCCTGCGCCGGAAGTTTCAAGGGAGGATATCGTCATGACTGACCAGAAACCTGTCGGCCTCGCCGATCTTAGGCTTGCGGGCGGCGCGCAGGGGTTCAATTGGCTTCCTGTCTTCGTCGCCGACGAACAGGGCCTTTTTGAAAAGCACGGTATCCGCATCGTCTACAAGCGCATGGGCAGCGTCGACAAGGCGACCGCGGCCGTTCTCGAGGGTGAAGCGGACCTGGCGATCACGCCACCGGAAGGCGCCGTCGCTGACTTCGTCAGGGGAGGGGAACTGCGCATCGTCGCCGCCAACGCCGTGCGCTTGCCAATGTCCATCGTGGCGCGCCCGGGTATCAACTCGCTCGCCGAACTCAGGGGCAAGCGGGTCGGCACCTCCTCGCTGACGGAGGGCCCTGCGATCTACACGCAGATCATGCTGGCCGCGGCAGGGCTGCACTATCCCGGGGACTATGAGTTTGCCCTGGCCGGCATTCACACCAAGCGCTGGGAGGCGCTGCAGGCGGGCGAGATCGACTGCGCTCCGCAGCCCGCGCCATGGAATTTCCTTGCGCAGGACAAGGGCTACAACCTGCTTGGAGAAGTCTGCGCCGCAATCCCTGAGATCCTTTTCACCGCTGTTGTCGGAAAGGCTTCCTGGCTTGGCGCGAACCGCGATGTGGTAACCAGCTTCCTCAAGGCGCTGATCGAAGCGCATGCGGTCACCAATGATGCGGCCAACCAAGGTATCACCCTGCCGATCTTCCAGCGTATCACCACGCCCGACAGTGAATCCCTGGCGCGGCGGGGGCTGGAATACATGCGCGGCATGGGCATGTGGCCGCGAGGCCTTGCCGTGCCGGACAAGGCGCTCAAGACGACTATCGACATGATGGTCAGGGCGAACCTTCTCGACACGTCCAAGCACGACGTGGCCGAAGGCGTCTTCGATAGGCGCTATCTGGAGGACGTCGCCTGATCAGCAGTGCCCGGCGAATCTTCGATCCGTGCGCGGCCAGCCGTCAGGCGACGATGCCCAGGCGTCAGTGCTTGCCGGTCTTGATGACCTTGTCGAAATAGGGTGCCGGCGCGACCCTTGCCTTGATCTCGCGGACCTGATGCGTCTCCACCGTATTGCGGCGCGACTCCGGCTCGCCCCACATTAGTGTGACCTCAGTCCCCGCTTGTGCATGCTCGAGGTCCACAAGTCCCAGCGAGATGAAGCGGTTGGCGTTCGCCGTGAAGGCCGGCCAGGTGGAGATGCCCGCAACTTTGCCCTTCCTCATGACGGCATCGACCTGGAATGTCGCGTACATGGGCATCGGCATGCTGAGAAACTTGGCGGGCGTCCCGTTGGCCGGGAAGATGGAGTCCCGCATCACGGCGGTTGCGTCCTCATCGTTCCACTCAAGCGTCACCTTCGTGCGGCGCTGATTGTTCGCCCTCTCGAGCAAGGCGTCGCGGCCGATGAAGTCGCGGTCGAAGTCGATGACGTTCCTGTAGCCGAGTTCGATCGGATCGACGTAGTAATCCGTGATGTCGTCCGACACGAAGCTGCCGCCGAGTGAGGCGACCGACTCCAGGAAGTAGCTGTTCAGCCAATCGCGGTACGGCTTCATCTCCTCACCGTGATAGATGGCCGGCAACGGCATCGGCACCCAGCCGGACTCCTGCGCGGTTGTCGAGTAGGCGAGCGCGCCGATCTTGCGCATCCCGTATTTCTCGCCGGTCGTCTCCAGCGCCTCGCGCACCGCCTGCTGGTCGTCCCAGGCTCCGTAGATCTCGAAGCCGGGTTCGCCGGCCATGCCGTGCCGCAGGGCGCGGACGGGTTTTCCCGCAATCTTGAACTCACCGATGTTGAAGAACTTGATCTCCGGCAGGCTGCCGCCCGTCACGTCGCGCATCAGCGCAAGGGCGTTCGGCCCCTGGATCTGGACGCGGAACACCTCGCGTGTGCCGGAGCGGATCGAGAAATTGTCGTCCTTCTTGGCCTCGACGTCGTAGTCGCTCTTCTGCGCATTGTAGAGCACCCAGTCGCTGGCGAAAGGAGCGCCGACGATGCGGAAGAAGTCCTCGGCCTCCCGGAAGATGATGGCGTCGGCGATGTAGTATCCGTCATGGCCCGCCAGTACGAGCTGTTTGGCGCGCAGGACCGGGAACGGGTCGAACTTGTTGACCGCGATCTCCGAGAGGAAGGGGATGACCTGCGACCCGCGCAGATGCAGTTCGGTCATGTGGTAGGACTGCTCGAGCAGCGCGCAGCTGTCCTTCCACGCACGCACTTCATCGCGCCAGTTCGTGAACTCCGGCGGAATGACTGGAAAGCGGTACGGCCCAAGGTTGGAGCCGCGCAGCAGGTTTACCGGTCCTCCCGCTGCTTCCAGGATGCTCTCGAGGCTCTTCGGTGCCTCATTCGTCATTGCCATGTCGGTTCCTCCACTTGTCTTTCGTGTCACTTGGCTGCCGGGACACCGCCGTAGGCCTCGACAATTTCAATTGAGAACTAGGCCGCCCGCCCTCCCGCGGTCAGAGGCCGTGCGGGAAAGCCAAGATATCCTCCCAAATGAGCGTCGATTAAGGTCTCTGGATCCGGTCCGGCCTGGGCCTGAAAGGACAGAATCCAAAGCTTGGGAACTCATTCAGATGCCAAAAAGTATCCAAAAACTTTTTGGAATGTCAATGGCCTATTCTCCTGGGGGAAGAGCGCTTCTTGATCATCTCCATCCTCCAGTGAGGTTGGGAGCAAGGCAGGTACAGCGGTCGAGCTTGTCCGATCGTAAGGATGTTAATCGACATCATGCGTCGTCAGCGCGATCATCACGCGCAGAGGGTGCCCAGCCTTGCGGCGTTGGCCGGTTGGGCGCCACCGCCACACAGGGAAGGAATGGAATGATGAAGAGCACACGAGGCGCTCCACCCCCGAGCTATTGATTTTCAAGAACTCCGTTGGGCGGGCTGGCTGGAAGGCAGCGAGAGGAAATCTGACGGTATATTCCGGAGCATCCAGCAGGACCTTGTCACACACCCGTCAGCTGAATCTGTTCAGGCGGCGCGGCCGAAGCGATCGATCCTGAAATCGTCGAGCGGTGTTTCGCACCGGTCGGTCGCGATGAGCTCGGCCATGGCATCGCCGACGCCGGGGCCGAGCTGGAAGCCATGTCCGCTGAAGCCGAAGGCGTGGAACAGGCCTGGCGTTGTCGCCGAGCGTCCCATGACCGGCAGCATGTCCCTGATATAGCCCTCGCAGCCAGACCAGGTGCGGATGACCGCGACCTTTGCGATTGCCGGCAGCAGCCGAGTGACCGCGCGCAATTGCAGGGGAAGACGCATGGGATCGGCGACCGCATGGCCTGGATCGAGGTTCACCGATACCCTTTCGGCGGCGCCGCCGAAGACGATGTTGCCGCGCTCGACCTGACGCAGATAGGCGCCATGGTCCTTGTCGCGCGTCCAGATGCCGACCACCGGCAGGATCCGATGCGGCAGCGGCTCGGTCACACCCATCTGCGGACCGCGGGCGTCGAGCGGGACCTCTTCGCCGAACTGTACGGCAATGCGCGCGCCCCAGGCGCCGGCTGTGTTGAGCAAGCAGTCGGCGGCGAAGGCACCTTTTAAACTGGCGACAAGGAAACCGGAGCCCGTATGGGTGATCTTCTCGACCTCGGCTTCCTCGATGATTTGTGCCCCCAGTCTGCGGGCAGCCTCGGCAAAGGCGGGGGCGATCAGCCGTGGATTGCCGCTGCCATCTTGCGGAGAGAACGACGCCGCGATCGCGTCAGGGCCGAGGCCGGGAAACCGGGAACGGATCTCGCGTGGGCCGAGTTCTTCCAGCTCGAGCCCCCACGGCCGCGCGGCTTGGGCATAGGCCCGCATGTCGGCAAGGCTTCCTTCATCGAAGATCAGCCTGACATGGCCGGTGGCGCGGAATTCCACGTCGCGCCCAAGCATTCTTTCGGCCTCGCCCCACAGCCGAAGCGAACGGTGGGCCAACGGAAGCTGGGACAGATGACGTCCCGTGCGCCGGATATTGCCGAAGGAGGCGACGGTTGCCCCGGTGCCGATCCGGTTGCGCTCGATCAGTGTCACGCGCGCGCCGCGCCTGGCGAGGAAATAGGCCGAAGCCGTCCCCATCAGTCCGCCGCCCAGCACGATCACATCCATAGTCGTTCCCTAGCGCAGAGCGGCTGATCCTTGGATGCGCCCATCTTGTCGGCACCGCTGCATTGCGTCAAAGATGGGTTTGGACAACAGCCATAAGCTTAACCTATGGAGTGGCAATGCGGGCCCGTCAGCTCGAAGTGTTCATCGCCGTTATGCGCGCGGGCACCGTGACCGCCGCGGCGCGGATGCTGAACATCTCCCAGCCCGCTTTGAGCCAGATCGTGATCCACACCGAGGACGAACTCGGCTTCACGCTGTTCGAGCGCGTCAAGGGCCGGCTGCGGCCGACGCCGGAAGCGCTCGAGATCTTCGCCGATGCCGAGAGGGTGTCGGCGGGGCTGGAGGGCTTGCGCCGCAAGACCACAGACCTGCGTCTCGGCCGAACCGGGCTTGTGCGGGTCGCGGCTTCGCCGCCTCCGGCCATGGCCATCTTGCCGCGCGCTTTCACCAGCTTCCGGGCGCAGCATCCCGATATTTTGCTGCGCTCCCACATGGCGCCGATCGCCGCGATCGTCGACATGCTGCGCGCCGGCGATGCCAGCCTCGGCGTGGCCATGGACGACCGCCTGCCTCCCGACATCGAGGCGGAAGTGATCGGCAGCGTCGGCTTCTCCTGCCTGTTGCCTGCCGGGCATGCATTGGCCGGGAAAACTGAGTTGAGCCTCGCCGATCTCGCCGGCGAGGCCTTGATATCCTATCGCGCAAACACCCGTCCCGCCGACGAGTTGGCCCACGCTGCCCGCGCGCAGGGCGTGGTCCTTTCGCCGTCGCTCGAGATCGATGTCTCCATCTCGGCGGTTGGCTTCGTCCAGGCCGGCCTGGGTGTCGCGCTGGTCGACGCGCTGCTGCCCTGGCATCAGTTTGCCGGGCTTGCCGTCCGGCCGCTGACGAATGGGCCGGAATTTCCGATCGCGCTGCTCACATCGCGCACACGGGCTCTTTCGCGGGCCGATGAGATGATGCGCGACCAGATCCGCGCGGCCTGTTCCGCCGTGCTGGGCGGTGACAGAGCAAGAGCATAAGCACGACTTATAGCCCTGCTCGTCATCCATCTTGGACCCTGGCCATCCTGTCGTGTCAGCTTTGATTGGCAGACAGGAAGGGACGCATCATGGATGGTGCCATTGCGGCGGACGAGGCGCACAACGAAGCCGACTGGAAGGTCGGCGTCGATATCGGCGGCACATTCATCGATTTCTGCGCGCTGGAAGCCAATTCGGGGCGTGTCGCCTCGCTGAAAGTGCTGACGACGCCGGAAGATCCGGGTGCCGAGCTGATGACGGGCCTGACGCTTTTGGCCGAACGCGAAGGCTTTGATCCCAAACGCATGACGCGCTTCGTGCATGGTACGACCGTCGGCATCAACACCATCATCCAGCGCAAGGGCGCGCCGCTTGCGCTGTTCACCAATGCCGGCTTCGAGGACGTCATCGAACTGGCGCGGCTTCGCATGCCGGACATGTATTCGCTGTTCTGCTCGCGGCCGGACCCGCTGATCTCGCGCGACATGGTTTTCGGCATTCCGGCCCGCATGCGTGCCGATGGCAGCGAATCCCGGGCGCCTGACATGGCGGCGGTGGAAAGCGCGGTGGCAGTGGCGAAAGCCAACGGGGCGCAAGGCATCATCGTCTCCTTCCTGCATGCCTGGCGCAATGCCGCTCAGGAAGCTTCAGTGAAGGCGACGATCGCGCGTCTTGCGCCCGACCTGTTCGTCTTCTCCTCGGCCGAGGTATGGCCGGTCATTCGCGAATACGAGCGCAGCTCGACCGCCATCCTCAACGGCTATGTCCATCCGCGCGTCTCGGGCTATCTGACGGCGCTGGAAGAGCGGCTGAAGGAGCACGGCGTGCCGGCCCGCCCGATGCTGACGAAGTCGAACGGCGGGCTGATGAACGCCGCCGAGGGCAAGCGCGCCTGCGTCAGCATGCTTTTGTCGGGAACGGCCTCCGGCGTCATCGGCGCCTCGTGGCTGGCGCGGCAGGCCGGCGAAGACAAGGTTCTTACCCTAGACATCGGCGGCACCTCGGCCGACTTCGCGCTTATCATTGGCGGTGAGGCGCAGTTCGGCACCGGCGAACTGATCGGCGAATTTCCGCTCTATATCCCTTCCGTGTCGGTAAGCTCGATCGGTGTCGGCGGTGGCTCGATCGCCAGTGTCGATGCGCAGGGTGTGCTGCGGGTCGGACCGGAATCGGCCGGTTCGACACCAGGACCGGCCTGCTACGGCCGTGGCGGCGAGAGGCCGACGGTGACGGACGCCATGGTGGTGTGCGGATGGCTCGGTCACAGCGAGATGGCCTATGGCCAGCTCCGCATCGATACCGGCCTGGCGCGTCGCGCGGTCGGCGAGCTTGCCACCCGGCTCGGCCGCCCGGTCGAGCAGACGGCGCAGGCGATCCTCGATATCGCGGTGTCGGAGATGTTCGTCGAGGTCGAGAAGCTCGCCTCGCGCGCCGGCGTCGACTTGCGCGACTTCACGCTGATGCCCTTCGGCGGCGGCGGGCCGATGCTAGGCGCCTTCCTTGCCCGCGAACTCGGGATAAAGCGTGTCATGGCGCCCCGCCGGCCCGGCGTGGTGTCGGCGCTGGGCGGGCTGGTGGCGGACCTGCGCGGCGACTTCATCCGCACCATCTTCAGCCCGCTGTCGGGCGTGGCGCTTGCTGGAATTCACGTGTCCTTCGAGGCCTTGGCGAGGGAGGGCCGCGACTGGCTTGCGGCGCAGGGGCACGATGCGGCGGCCGAGCTTAATCTCACCTGCGACATGCGCTATGTCGGGCAGAGTTATGAAATCGAGGTCGTCCTTCTGCCGGAATGGCTGGCGGACGGCAATGTGGCCGCCATCGAGCAGGCCTTCCATCTCACCCATGAGCGGCTCTACGATTTCCACGACCCCGAGGGCGAGATCGAACTTGTGAATGTCCGGCTATCGGCCATAGGCGCAGGACCGAAACTCTCCTTCCCGGAGATCGGCGAGGTCGATGCTCCAGCCATTCCGGCGCGCCGGCTTCCGGTCTACACGGGCACGAGCGTCGAGATCGTCGACCTCCACGACCGGCAAGCTCTCGTGCCGGGCAGCACGTTCCACGGGCCTGCCGTGGTCGTTCAGGAAGACACCACCTTCGCCATTCCCGCCGGAGCGCAGGCAAGGGTCGACCGCCATCTCAACCTTTTGCTGACCTTCCCGGAGTGACGCCATGTTTGACCGGACAAACCTGCAGGTTCTGGCGAACCACGCCCGCGCGGCCGCCGAGAACATGGCCCACACGCTGCACCGCACCGCGCATTCCGCCTTCGTCAAAGAGACGCAGGACTTTACCGTGATGCTGATGGACCGTTCAGGCGCGACCTTCGCCGTGCCGATGGAGCTCGGCGCCACGTGGTATCCGGGGCTGTCCTATCACCGCGCGATCGCCATGGTCGACGACTACCGGCCGGGAGACGTTGCCTTCACCAACGATCCCTATTCCGGCTACGTCGCCACGCACGCACCCGACACGCATTTGTGGAAGCCGGTCTTCGTCGACGACGAGATCGTCGCCTGGACCGGCGGGCATATCCACAACACCGACATGGGCGGGGCGGTGCCGGCTTCGCTCAGCCGGGCGCTGACCGAAATCCATCAGGAAGGTATTCGCTTTCCGCCGATGAAGCTGGTGAGGGAAGGCGTCTTCGACGAGACGATCCTGCGGATCATGAGCACGAATGTGCGCAAGCCCGACCTCAACATCGGCGACATCAAGGCGCTGGTCGGGGCGCTCAACACCGGCGAGCGCAAGATCCAGGCAATGGTGAGGAAGTTCGGCAAGGCCGGCTTCATCGAAGGCGTTGCAGCACTTCTCGACCAGGCGGAAGCGCAGGCGCGCGACGTGCTGCGCTCCATGCCCGACGGCACATGGGAATTCTGCGACTATGCCGACGAGGATTCCGTCGAGGCCAATCCGTGCCGGCTGAAGCTGACGCTGACGATCAAGGGCGACGCGGCGGTGCTCGACTTCACCGGCTCCGATCCGCAGCTCGGCTCCTCGCTCAACGTGCCTTCGGGCGGCGACCCGCGACACACCATGCTGCTGGTTGGCGTCTACTACGTGCTCTACACGCTCAACCCGAAGCTCCTGCTCAACACCGGCCTGACCCGGCCGTTCACCTGCATCGCACCCACGGGTTCGGTGCTGAACCCGGTACACCCCGCCGCCGTCGGCATGCGCTCGCTCACCTGTGCCCGGCTGCGGTCGGTCATCTTCGGCGCCTTCTCGCAGGTAGTGCCGGAGCGCCTGCCAGCAGCTCCGGCCGGCAACAACTGTATCGTCAATGTCATGACCACGGACGAGCGGACCTACCGGACCGTCATCACGGCGGTGAACCCGGTGGTCGGCGGCGGAGGGGCGATGCCGCATCGCGACGGAACCAACGGATCGGGCGCAGATGCCGCCTATCTCAAGAACACGCCGATCGAGATCACCGAGACCGAGACCCCGGTCGAATTCGTGAAATACGGGCTCGCCAGGGACAGCGGCGGGGCGGGGCGTTGGCGCGGCGGCCTGGCGACCGAAATGGCCTTCCGTGTCTTTGCCCCCGATTCCAGGATCACGGCGCGCAACCGCGACCGCAGCTTCTTTCGTCCCTGGGGCGTGCTGGGCGGCAAGGCGGCCGGCCTGTCGGACATGGTCGTCAATCCGGCGACCGAGCACGAGCGGCGGCTGGGCAACATCGACACCACTGTGCTGCAGCCCGGCGATGTGCTCGAGATCCGCTCCGCCGGAGGTGGCGGGCGCGGCGATCCGCATCAACGCGAACCCTGGCGGGTCGCGCAGGATGTGCGGCGTGGCTATGTCTCGCTGGCGGCGGCTGAACGCGACTATGGCGTCGTCATCCGCGGCGGCGACGTCGATGAGCAGGCAACGGGGCAACTGCGTGCGCGGCAGGAGTCGGCTGCCGGCCATTTCCATTTCGGTCCGGAGCGCGACGGCTACGAAGCGCAGTGGACCCCGGCCGCCTATGACCGGCTCACTGCCATACTGGGGGATTTGCCGATCCACTGGCGGTTCTTCACCAAGACGGAGATCTTCCGCCGCATGAAAGGGCGCTCGGGACCGGAGGGCGTCCAGGCGGCCTTCGATGCGGTCTGTGAACGCTTCCCCGAACTGCCTCGTCCTGGCACGGTGCGAGAGGCGGCGGAATGATTACCGCCGGCCGCATCGTCCGGCTGGCCGAGTTCGACCGGGCGCAGCTGCATTTCTTTCTCGACGGGCAGATGTGCAGTGCATTGGCGGGCGATACCGTGCTGACCGCCATGCTGGCATCGGGGCACGGCCTATGGAAGTCTGAGTTCGGACCCGAGTGGCGCGCCGGGTTCTGCCTGATGGGAGCCTGCCAGGATTGCTGGATATGGCAGGACGAGGGACCGCGCATCCGGGCGTGCTCGACCCAGATCACCGAAGGCATGCGGTTGCGCACAACGGAGCCGGAGGGCTGGCCGTGAGCGAGAGCTTGCCGCGGATCGTGATCGTCGGTGCCGGTCCCGCCGGCATAAGGGCCGCGGCCATGCTGGTCGAGGCCGGGCTCCACGCAGTGGTGATCGACGAAGGCCAGCGCGCGGGCGGGCAGATCTATCGCCGCCCGCCTGCCGGGTTCACCCGCACCGCCAAGCAACTCTACGGATCGGAGGCGGCGAAAGCGGGCGCATTGCATGCCCTCTTCGACCGGCTGGTCGAAGAGGGGCGCCTTACCCATTGCGCGGGCAGCTCGGTCATCGCCGTGCAGGAGGGGCGGCTGCACGTGTTGGGGGAGGGCGGCGTGCAGCTAGTCAGCTATGATCGCCTGATCCTTGCGACCGGCGCATCCGACCGTGTCGCTCCGGTCTCGGGCTGGCAGAGTGCCGGCGTCTACAGCCTTGGCGCGGCGCAGATCGCGCTCAAGGCGCAGGGCGTGGCGCTGGGGCAGCGGATCGTGCTGATCGGATCGGGGCCTTTGCTGACGCTGGTCGGCGCCCAGCTCGTCAAGGCTGGAGCTGATGTGGCGGCGGTGTTGGATACCTCCACCTGGCAACAGCAGATGCGGGGGCTCTGGGACCTTGCCGCCCGGCCGTTGGGCGCGCTGCGCGGTCTGGCCCTGCGGGCGAGGCTCGTCGGCCGGTACCATGCGGGCGTGACGCTTGAAGCGATCGAGGCCGACGGGAAGAGGATGTCAACGATGCGCTGGCGCGACGCCGGCGGAAGGCAGCACCTCACGCCGTGCGACACAATAGGCATGGGCTGGCACCTGCGGGCGGAGACCCATCTGGCCGACCTGGCGGGATGCGCCTTCATTTATGACGAGCAGTGGCAGCAATGGCTGCCGAAGACCGACAAGATGGGGCGCGCCGGCAACGGAGTCTATCTTGCGGGCGATGGGGTTCGTCTTCTGGGAGCGGACGGCGCGGAGATCGGGGGGCGTCTTGCCGCGGTGGCGTGCCTTGCCGATCTCGGATTGCCGACGCCCTCCGTCAGTGCCGATCTGCGCAAGCTCGCGCGGCTCGAACGCTTTGCCCGCGGTCTGGCTAGCGCCTTTCCCTGGCCGGCGGCGATGGCGCGGGCGCTCCCCGACGATGCGGTCGTCTGCCGCTGCGAGAACGTGACTGCCGGAGACGTACGTCAGAGTGTTGATTTCGGCGGCGGCGAGGCCAACAGGGTGAAATCGCTGTCGCGCGTCGGCATGGGGCGATGCCAGGGGCGCTATTGTCAGCTGGCCGCCGTCGAACTTATAGCCGCGCAGACCGGCTGCACGCCTGGCGCTGTCGGCCGGTTCCGCGGGCAAGCGCCTGTCCGCCCGGCGCCTATCAGCGCTTTTCTCCAGCAAGATTGATGGCGTTCCGGAGACCATGTCTAGATGTCGGAATGTATCGCGCCTCAGAAGTCGGCAACCTTCCCCCAGGACGAAGTGTCGAAGCGCCTGGGATCATAGGATTGCGGATCGACGATCGGTTGCGAGCCAGTCATCAGATCGGCGACGAGGTGCCCGGCGCCGGGCCCGATGCCGAAGCCGTGTCCCGAGAACCCGGCAGCCAGGAAGAAACCCGGAACGGTATTGATCTCGCCGATGGCAGGCACGCCATCCGGCGTGCTGTCGATGTAGCCGGCCCAGGCCGCGCTGATCCTGGTCTGGCGCAGTGCCGGCAGCAATTCGAGCGCCCGCGCGTGGGTCAGGCTGATGGTCGCCTGGTTCGGAACCGGATCGAGGATGCGCATCCGCTCCATCGGTGTCGGCTGGTCGAGCCGCCAGTGCCGGAGCGTTTCGTGGCCCGAGCGCACGCCCTGCAGCCCGCCGGGCGCAAGGCTGCGCCACCGCTTCAGGAACATGGGCAGGAACTGCGAGGAGAAGCGCAACTGCTGCGGTGTCACGTCCACGCGCCCGCGTCCGCTTATAGCGAGCGTGTAGCCGCCGTCGCCGCGCCGCGTGACCGAGACCCCTGCCGTATGCAGCGCGTCCGGCAGACCCTCGGCGCCGGGCGAAACGGACAGGATTGAGGAGCGGATCGACGCTTGCGGAAAACGGAAACCGAACTGCCGGCAAAAGGAGGAGGCCCAGGCGCCGCCGGCCAGCACCGCCACCTTGGTCCGGATCGTTCCGCTTTCTGTGACTACACCGCTCAGGCGTCCGCCTTCGGTCTCGATACCGCGCGCGGCGCAATTCTGGTGCACGGAGCCGCCAAGCTTGAGGATGGCGCGGGCGACCGCGGGTGCTGCCCGCGACGGATCGGCGGTGCCGTCGGTCGGCGAGAAGACGCCGCCCTTCCATGTCCGGCCCGTGGCGCGGCCCCGCTCGCTGGCCTCGGCGCCGTCGAGCATATGCGTGGTGACGCCGGCCGTCCTGGCGAAGTCACGCCAACGCACCCAGCCAGCCAGTTCCGCCTCGTCATTGCTGAGATAGAGCAGGCCGCAGCGGCGAAAGCCGGTGTCTTCGCCAGTCTCTGCCGCAAAGCTGCCCCACAGGTCGATGCTCTTCGTTGCCATCGGCAACTCGCGCGCGTCGCGGTTCTGCTGGCGGCACCACCCCCAGTTCCTGGAGGACTGCTCGGCGCCGATGCGGCCCTTTTCGACAAGCGCGACCTTCAGGCCGCGCCTGGCCAGATAGTAGGCCGCGAAGATGCCGACGATACCGCCGCCGATCACCACCGCGTCCGCAGTCTGCGGCAGTTCGCCGGATGTCTCGATTTTCTGTAGGGGTGCGCGCATGGTCTCTCTGCCTTGAAGCGCCAATTTAACGCGTTGCGCAGGCAGCCGCTGCCGCAGTTGCGGCCGAAGCAGAATTTTATTCCGGCAGCCTGGTCAAAATCGGGAGCCGCTGCGTTTCAAAGCGCTGTCCGCTTGGATGGACAGGCCAACGGGCTGTGGTAGTGTCAATGTCTATGAGCAAGGCAGCATTTTGTGCTGCGGCGTGTTCTGCGGAGACGACCGTGAAACTGGATCGGATCGATATCAAGATTCTGTACGAGTTGCAGAAGAACGGCCGCATCACCAACGTGGAACTGGCTGATCTGGTGCACCTGTCGCCAAGCCCGTGCCTGATGCGGGTCAAGAGACTGCAATCGGAGGGCTACATCGAGGGCTATTCCGCGCAGATCAATATCGGCAAGCTCGGCCAGACGCTGACCGTGTTCACAGAAATCACCTTGAAGAACCATCGCCAGGTGGACTTCGCCCGCTTTCTCGCCGTCGTGGAGAAAATCGACCAGGTCATCGAATGCCACCTCGTGTCGGGTGGCTACGACTATCTGATGAAGTTCGTGACCGCCGGCATCGCCGAGTACCAGACGATCATGGAACGGCTGACCGACATGGATATCGGCATCGACAAGTATTTCAGCTTCGTCGTGCTGAAGTCGCCCATCGTCAAGGCGCACATGCCGCTGCCCAGCCTGTTTCCGAGGTAGTCGGCAATTGCCGCGCTGCGCGCTGCGCCTGTAGCCGCTACCAGGTGTCCGGCCGCAAGATCGGGTGCAGTGCTTCCAATTCGGCTTGCATCTCGGCGATCATCCAGGCGCGGATATCGGAGACGACAGGCCGTACCGGCCTCGAGCGCGGAGCAATCAGCTGATGGATCCGGCCTGTCTTGATCTGCCTGTCCGAGGCCGGGACAAGGGTTCCCTGAAGCAATGCCCTTGAAACGTTGCTGAGCCAGCCGAGCGCCACGCCTTCCCCGTTCATCGCGGCTTGAAGCACGACGGCGTAGTCCGAGAATTCGAGCCACTTTGCCCTGCTGGTCTTGCGGTCCGCCACACTGCCCCAGGCGTCCAGCCATTGCTCCTTGGCGTCGGTCAGGTGAAGCAGGGCATGACCTTCCCCGGTTCCGGCATGGATCAACCGACCGTGGGCCGACAAATAGGATGGGCTGCAAACCGGAACGATGATCTCAGGCGAGAATGCCCAGTGGTGATAGTGGGTGTCGTCATCGGCCAGGATTCTCGTGGCAAGGTCGACATTCTCGGCGGGTCCTCGCAGGACGCCTGCGATCAGTTCGAATCTCAGGTCGACGTCGGGAAACCTGGTGTTGAATGCCCCTAACCTCGGAACGAACCAATAGGTTGCCAGAGAGCTCGAAAGGGAAAGGGTCACCACCGGCTTTGCAGCGCTGTTCTGCTTGATTCTCCGGATCATCTCCGCGATGCCGTCAAATCCCTCCCGCACGGCCGAATAGAGGGCGCGTCCGTCCGGGGTTGGGGTCAACCCCGTTGGGTCTCGTGTGAAAAGAGGAACGCCAAAATCGGCCTCGAGCTGGGCAATGCTGCGGCTGATCGATGGTTGCGTGACGTTGAACTCGCGCGCCGCGGCTGTGAAGCTACCCGACCGGACAGCCGCTTCGAAGACAAGCAGTCCGCGCGCGGAGGGAACGAGTTTAGCAAAACCAGCCATACGCCCAGCGTATAGACACCCCAACAATTTACAAGCTTTCTATGGTCCCGGAAATGGCGAACTATAACCCTCATGAATGGGGCGGAGCGGGACGTGAAGATAGCGGGATCTCAAGCGGGCAGCACATCCAGCGATCCTCTGCTGCAGCCGTTTCGGCTCAAGGGTCTGACGCTGCGCAACCGTGTCGTCAGCACCAGTCATGCTTCGATGTTGGACGATGGCGGCCTGCCGCTCGAGCGCTACCAGCGCTACCATGAGGAGAAAGCGCGCGGCGGCCTGGCGATGACCATGGTGGGCGGCTCGGCGATGACGTCGCCCGACTCGAGTTGGGGCGGCGGTCAGCTGGACCTTTCGACCGATCGCATCGTGCCTCATCTCCAGTCGCTGTCGCAGCGGGTGCATCGCCACGGCGCTGCCGTCATGTGCCAGGTCTCGCACCTTGGCCGGCGCGCCACTGCCTATGCCGGGAACTGGCTGCCGCCGGTGGCGCCGTCACGCATTCGCGAGACGCGAAACCGGAATTTTCCCAAGGAGATGGACGCCGCGGACATCGACAGGATCATCAAGGACTATGCCAGTGCCGCCAGGCGCTGCGTGGACGGCGGTCTTGATGGCGTCGAAACCGTCACAGGCGGGCATCTGATTGGTCAATTTCTCTCGCTCCGAACCAACAGACGCACGGATGGCTTCGGCGGCTCGCTGGAAAACCGCGCGCGCTTCGGCCTGATGGTTCACGAGGCGATCCGCCGCGCGGTGGGCGGCGATTTCGCTGTCGGCATCCGGTTCGTGATCGACGAGGCCGTCGAGGACGGGTCGGATTTCGAGGAATGCCTTGCCTTCGCCAGGCTGTTCGAGCGGGAAGGTCATATCGACTTCTTCAATTGCATCTTTGGCCGCATGGATACCGACCTGTCGCTGGCTGAGCAGAACATGCCCGGCATGTTCAGCCAGAGCGCGCCGTTCTTGCCGCTGGTCGGACAGTTCAAACAGGAAACCAGGCTGCCCGTGATCCACGCCGCGGGCATTCGGGACATAGCGACGGCGCGGCATGCGATCCGCGAGAACCTTGTCGACCTGATCGGCATGACCCGGGCGCATATTGCCGACCCGCACATCATCAACAAGGTGATGCGCGGCGAAGAAGAACGCATTCGTCCGTGTGTCGGAGCATCCTACTGCCTGTACAAGAAGGTGCAGTGCATTCACAACCCGGCCAGCGGCCATGAAACGATCATCAGCCATACCATCGTGCGGGCTGAGACGCCGAAACGTGTGGTCGTGGTCGGCGGTGGTCCGGGCGGGATGGAAGCGGCAAGGGTCGCCGCCGAGCGCGGCCACAGAGTGAGCTTGCTCGAAGCCGGGGCGCGACTTGGTGGACAGGTGCTCGTCGCGGCATCGGCGTCCGACCGCAAGGATCTCATCGGCATAGTCGACTGGCGCGTCGACGAACTCGCTCGCCTGGGCGTGGAAGTCCGTATCAACACCTATGCGGACGCAGAGATCGTCCTCGCCGAGCAACCGGACGCGGTCATCGTCGCCACCGGCGGCGTTCCCGATATGGAAAGGCTGGAGGGCGCCGAACATTGCGACAGCGTCTGGGACGTCCTGACCGGGGTCGTGCCGGCGAAGGACGACGTGCTGATCTACGACGAGACCGGACGCCAGGCCGCAATTTCCTGCGCCCTGCATCTTGCCCGTCCCGGGCGCGTGGTCAGCCTGGCTATAGCGGACGACACGCTGGCGATCGAGACGCCCTATCCGGACCGGGTGAGTTTCCGCAAACGCGCTGCGGAACGCGGCATCCGCGTCGTCAGCGATGTGCGCTTGGTCAAGGCAGCGCGCCAGGGCAACGGCATCGCCGCCACGTTCCGGCATGAGCTCACCGGTGCGGAAACGGAAATGATGGCGGCCCAACTCATTGTCGAGCGCGGCACGGTCCCCATGGAGGATACCTACCAGGAATTGCGGGCGCGCTCAGCCAACAACGGCGTCACCGACATAGCACTGATGACGGGAACGGAAACGAAGCGGGACAATGGTCCCCAAGCTGCCGGATCGTTCGTCTTGCACCGCATTGGAGACGCAGTTGCCAGCCGGGACATCTACTCGTCGATCTATGAGGCCTACCGGCTCTGCTCGCAATTGTAGACAGGGTGAAAGCCGACTGCGGCAGGCTGATTTGCCCTGACAGGAAGCACGCTAGCCCATGAAACTCGATCGGATCGACATCAAGATTCTGTACGAGCTGCAGAAGAACGGCCGCATCACAAATGTGGAGCTGGCGGAACGGGTCAATCTCTCCCCCAGCCCATGCCTGATGCGGGTCAAGAAGCTGCATGCCGAAGGCTATATCGTGCGTTATTCGGCGCAGATCGACATCGCAAAGCTGGGGCGGACGCTCACCGTCTTCACCGAAATTACGCTCAAGAACCATCGTCAGATCGACTTCGCGCGTTTCCTTGCCGCCGTCGACAAGGTTGATGCGGCCGTCGAATGCCACCGAGTTTCCGCCCGTTACGACTATTTGATGAAATTCGTCGCCGCCGGCATCGGCGAGTACCAGGAGATCATGGAGCGGCTGAGCGACATGGATATCGGCATCGACAAGTATTTCAGCTTCGTGGTGCTGAAATCTCCCATCCTCAAGGCGCACATGCCGCTGCCCAGCCTGTTTCCGATGTAGTCAGAGCAATTCCAGGAAAAGTGTGAAGCGGATTTCCCCGGGAAAAGCGCGTAGCGCTTTCCCTAGGGAATTGCTTTAAAAACAAATAGATAGGCGGTTAGCTGTTTCCATGAAACGGCTAACCGCCCTATCGATGGCCATACTGGCTGACGAGCTCAGGATCGCGGACGAGGCCATCGAGCCATGTCGGATCGAGCTTCGGCACGGAGGAGAACAGAAGCTTGGAATAGGGGTGGGTGGGCGCCTGCAGTCTGTCGGGCGTGATCTGCTCCACCCGCTGCCCATTATACATGACCATGATTTCGTCGCAGATCGCTTCGACGACGGAGAGGTCGTGGCTGATGAAAATGTAGGAAAGGCCCAACTCGCGCTGTAGCTCCTTGAGCAGTTCGATCACCGCGGCCGCCACCACCGTGTCGAGTGCCGAGGTGATTTCGTCGCAGATGATGAGCTTGGGTCCGGCCGCCAGGGCGCGCGCGAAGTTCACGCGCTGCTTCTGGCCGCCAGAAAGCTCCGACGGGCGACGGTAGCGCAGTGTCCTCGGCAGGCGAACCATGTCGAGCAGTTCGTCGACGCGCTTCGAGCGCGCCTGTCTGTCGAGCCCGTGATAGAAGGCTAGCGGCCGGGAGATGATGTCCTCCACCGGCTTGGCCGGATTGAGCGCGGTATCGGCATATTGGAACACGATCTGCATCTCGCGCAGCTGGTCCTGGCTGCGTTTCCCTGCGGCGCGCTGCAATTCCTTGCCGTCGAATATGATGTCGCCGGCCGCCGCCGGATGGATGCCGGCGATGACGCGCGCCAGCGTCGATTTTCCGCAGCCGGATTCGCCGATGACGCCGAGATTGCGCCCCTTCTCGACGACCAGGCTGACGGAATTGACAGCGCGGACAAGCGGCAGTCCGTCACCCCGCACCGCGCCATAGCCGGCGGTCACATTGTCGATACGCAGCAGCTCTTTCGTCCCGGCATCCGCGTCCGCATGTGCTTGCCGCGGTTTCGGCTCGAAGGCGGCCAGCAGTTCGCGCGTATAGGGGTGCTGGGCAGCCGAAAGAATCTGAGCCGTGGTGCCGGTCTCCTGCACTTCGCCGCCCTTCAGCACCACGATGCGATCGGCGATCTGGGCGACGACCGCGAGATCATGGGAAACGTAAACACCCGCTATCCCGCCAGCCCGCATGACCGATTTGAATGCCTTCAGCACGTCGATCTGCGTCGTCACGTCGAGTGCCGTCGTCGGTTCGTCGAAGATCATCAGCTTGGGATCGCCGATGAGCGCCATGGCCGCCGACAGCCGCTGCAATTGCCCGCCCGAAACCTGGTGCGGATAACGCGCGCCGATCCCTTCCGGATCCGGCAGCGACAAGGCCCGGAACAGCTCGACCGCTCGCTTTCGCGCTTGCTCGGGCGGCATCAGCCCGTGGATGCGCGTCACCTCGATCACCTGCTCCATGATGGTGGACGAGGGGTTGAAGGAGGCGGCGGCACTTTGCGGAACATAGGCAATGTCGGTGCCGCGCAACCTTGCGCGTTGCTTTTCGGAAAGTGCCGCCATGTTCTTGCCGTTGACATTGATCTCGCCGCCGGTGATCCGGCAGCCAGGACGCGCATAGCCCATCAGCGAGAGCGCGATCGTCGTCTTGCCGGAACCGCTTTCGCCGATCAGGGCGACGATCTCGCCATCGGCGATGTCGAGGCTGACGCCCTTGATGATCTCGACGACGCGACCGGCGTCGGTCGTCGCCTCGATCCTCAGGTTCCTGACCTCGACGAGATTGCTCATGCGTCCCTGTCCCTGATCTTCTGCGGCAGGTTGTCGATCAGCAGGTTGACGCTGATGGTGAGGCTGGCGATCGCCAGCGACGGAATGATGACGGCGGGCGCCGCGAAGGGCAGGCCGCCAATGTTCTCGCGCACCAGCGCGCCCCAGTCGGCGAGGGGCGGCTGCAGGCCGAGCCCGAGGAAGGACAGGCCGGAGAGCAAGAGCACGATGAAGACGAAGCGCAGGCCGAAGTCGGCCAGCACCGGGCGCATGATATTGGGCAGTATTTCGGATCCGATGAGATAGGCGGTGCTTTCGCCGCGGACCCGAGCGACGGTCATGAAGTCCATGCTGTTGATGTTGACGGCGAGCGCCCGCGCGAAACGGTAGGCGCCGGGGATATAGATGACGGCGAGCGTCAGGATCAGCGCCGGGATCGACGAGCCGACCGCGGCGACGACCACAAGGCCGAACAGCTTGCTGGGGATGGAGTTCATCGCATCGAGGAAGCGGCTGAGGCAGCTGTCGAGCCAGCCGCCGGTGACGGCCGCGATCATCCCCAGCACGACGCCCGAGACGCAGGCGATGACGACGGCGGCGAGCGATATGCCGACGGTGTAGCGCGCGCCCATCAGCACCCGCGAGAGCATGTCGCGCCCCAGATAGTCCGAGCCGAGCCATAGGCCTTGACGCATCGGGCCGAAATAATCGTCGTCGACGATGTCGCCGATCGAATGGGGAATGATATAGGGCGCGAAGATGGCGATCAGCGTCCACGCCAGGATGACCAGCGCGGCCACGACGCCCACGAGATTGTAGCTGTGACCCAGGAAGGACCGTCGGGAAGTTGCCACGCGCGCCATCGTCACCTGAGCCTCGGGTTGGACATGATGGCGATGATGTCGGCGATCGTGATGAGCAAGAGATAGCCGAGGCAGAAGATCATTGCGCAGCTCTGGATCAGCGGCAGGTCGCGGGTCGCGACCGCATCGACCATCAGCTTGGCGATGCCGGGATAGTTGAAGATCGTCTCCACGATGATCACGCCGCCGACCAGGTAGGACAGCGACAGCGCAACCGCGTTGACGATCGGCCCGAGCGCATTGGGAAGCGCGTGCTTGAGCACCATGCGGCCGCGTGAGGCGCCTTTGAGAAGCGCCATCTCGACATAGGGCGTGGAAAGCGTTTCGATCACCGCGGCGCGTGTCATGCGGATCATCTGGGCGGAGATGACGAAGGTGAGTGTGATCACCGGCATCGCATAGATGCGCACGAGGTCGGTCAGCGTATGCGCCTCATTGACCGAGGACAGCGCCGGCAGCCATTTGAGATAGACAGCGAAAAGCAGGACCGCCAGCGTCGCGACCATGAACTCCGGCACCGAGATGACGCCGATCGCAAGAATGGTGACGGTGCGGTCGTAGAAGGAGCCGCGCAGCATCGCGGCGGTGATGCCCAGCGTCAGCGCCAGCGGCACCGAAAGCAGCGTGGTGATGCCGGCGAGCTCCATGGTGTTGACGAAGCGCCCGCCGATCAGCGCCGCGACCGGCATCTCATTGGCATAGGAGGTGCCGAGGTCGCCGTGGAGCAGGCCGAGAAGCCAGCGCAGGAAGCGCAGGATTGCCGGATCGTTGAGATGCATGGCCTCGCGCAAGCCGGCAACGGCTTCAGGCGTAGCCGCCTGGCCGAGCAGGATCGACGCGGTGTCGCCGGGCAGCATGCTGGTGGCGAAAAACACGGCGAACAGGACGATCAGAAGTGTAACGACCGCGATCGCCAGCCGCTTCAACACGAGGTTTAAAACCCCAGACGTCATGGAAGCGCTCCTGCGGTTGCGTTCGGCCAAGCCATGTTGCGCAATTGTACCGGGGACCGGCTATCCGGCCCCCGGCAGGCGCCTCTCAGGCTTCGAGCCAGAGATATTCCGCCATTGCGTAGCCCATCATGCCACCGAGCGGGTTCGCCTCCAAACCCTTCACCTTGCTGGAGAGGGCATCCACGTTGGAAATGTAGGCCGGGATGATGGTGCCGGCCTCCTCGGAGATCATGGTCTGCATCTGGCCATAGATTTCCTTGCGCTTGGCCTGGTCGAGCGAGCCGCGCGCCTCGATCATCAGCTTGTCGAACTTCTCCGACTTGTACTGGCTTTCGTTCCAGGGCGCGTTGGAGGCGTAGAGCAGCGAGAACAGGATGTCCGGCGTCGGGCGTGGATTGATGTTGCCGAAATGGATCGGCGCCTTGAGCCAGTAATTGTCCCAATAGCCGTCGGACGGGACGCGCTGGACGTCGAGCTTCATGCCGATGTCGGCTCCGGCGGCCTGGATGATCACCGCCATGTCGATCGACGAGGTCGCGGCATCGGAGGCGATCACCGGGATGGACTGGCCGAGCAAGCCCGACTTCTGGAAGTGGAACTTGGCCTTGTCGGGGTCGAAGGCCTTCGGCTTGAGGTCGGCATTGTGGAAGATGTTCGCCGGCGAGACGGGCTGGTCGTTGCCGACTTCGCCAAGGCCGCGCAATGCCGATTTGACGATCTGCTCGCGGTTGACGAGGTATTTCATGCCGGCCACGAAGTCGGCCTTGTTGCCCGGATCCATGTCGAGCCGGATGTTGAGGTCGGTGTAGTTGCCCGAGGTCGTCTTCGACAATTCGAAGCCCTGCTGGCCGCCGATGAGCTTCATCGCGCGCGGATTGATCGAGGCGGCGAAGTTGATGTCACCGGAAAGCAGGGCGTTGACGCGGGCGCTGTCGTCGCTGATGGCGATGAATTCGAACGAGTCGAGATAGGGCTGGCCCGATTTCCAGTAGTTCTTGTTCTTGGTGACGACCGACCGCACGCCCGGTTCGAACGTCTGCAGCACGAAGGCACCGGTGCCGTTGCCCTTGGAGAAGTCGGTGGTGCCATCGGCGACGATCATGAAGTGATGCAGCGCCAGGATGGTCGGGAGGTCGGCATTCGGATCGGCGAGCGTGATTTCGACCGTGGACTTGTCGACGGCCTTGAAGCCGGTCATCTGGGCCGCGATCTTGGCGACTTTGGAACCGACCGCCGGATCGAGATGGCGCTTCATCGAGAAGACGACGTCGTCGGCGGTGAGGGCCTTGCCGTCGTGGAAGGTGACGCCCTTGCGCAGCTTTACGGTCCAGGTCTTGGCGTCCTTGCTGTCGAAGCTTTCGGCCAGCTCCATCTGCGTGACGCCATCCTTGTCGAGGAAAGTCAGGCGGTTGTAGAGCGAGCAGCAGCGGACATAGTCGGTCGACAGCGACGCCTTTGCCGGATCGAGCGTGTCGGCGGTCGAGGACGACCAGCCGGCGGCCTTGAAGCTCCCGCCGGAAACCGGCGTGGCGGCGACGGCATTGGTGGCGCGGCCAAGCACCATGCTGCCCGCGGCAATCGCGGCGCCGCCGGCCAACAGCATCTTGAGGAGTTCACGGCGGCTCGCGCCCCGCCGAATGGCATTTTCGACCATGGCATCGTCTGCGCTGGTCCAGTTCGTGATCTTGTCGGTCATATCATTCCCCTTTCGTTTGTTTTCCGGGTTGCTCGTCTTCCTGCGGCTTTCCGGGCTTGGGCTCAGGTTCGTTGCTTCAGGCTTTCCCGCACGGCGGCGGCAAGGGCCGCCATTGACGTGAAGTGGTAGTCCGGCGTGGTGAAACGCTCGGGCTCGATCGTGCCGCCATAGCCCTTCTGGGCGTGCCGGCGCTCGATCCAGCAATTGGTCATGCCAAGCGCCCGGGATATGCCGATGTCGTGGTACTGGCTTTGCGCCACGTGCAGGATGTCGTCCTTGCTGTCGCCCCGGGAAGCCACGAAATCGAAGACCTTCTGGAAGAAGGCCGGGTCCGGTTTCTCCGTGCCTGTATCGTCGGCTGTAAATGTGGCGAAGAAGGGTGATCCGAGTTGCTTCTCGAAATGATCGAGCGCCCAGCGCCGGGCATTGGTCATGGCAATCAGCCTGTGCGACTTCGCAAGGTCCGCCAATGCCGCCGCGCTGTCGGGGAAGCCTTGCCAGAGGCTGGCGGAATCCCGCAGGCGGACGCCGTATCTCTCCTCGGGCGGCAGGCCGAGCCGCGGCGCGATGACTGTGTAGACACGCACGAGATCGTCGGGAAACAGGCTTGCATCGGGCATGTAGCGGGCCTGCCGGTAAAGGCTCAGCGCTTCCTCGCCATCGAGCGAAACGCCGGCCTCGGCGGCAATCCCGGCCAGGCAAGTCGTGATGCCGCCTTCGAAGTCGATCAGCGTGCCGACGACATCGAAGGTCATGTATTTGAATTCGCTAAAGCCCCTGGCCAAGACTGGGTCTCCTCTGCGCGCGGCCGAATTGCATGTGTTGAACAGAACAAAATTCCGTGCTGTCCGGGGCGTAGGCCTTTTTCGAAGGCCCGGATATCCGGGCTTTCTGGCCTTGTCGTATCAACAGTCTGGCACTTCCCCCGCGCTGGATTCGCCGAAAAGGCGTGAGGGGGCGGCACAAAATTGCGAAATCGTCTGCCCCGGCGATATTTCGAGACACGACATATTTCGCCGCCGTCATGCCAGAGCCTGGCGGACATCGGGATCGGCCAGCGTCTGGTCGAGCGTCCGGCGCGTGCGTTCGATGATCGCGTCGATGTCGCTGTCGGTGCAGCAGAGCGGCGGTGCGTAGCCGATAACCCCGGTGGCAAAGGCACGGATGATCAGGCCATTGTCCCACGCCCTGTCGAAGACGCGCCGCGCCGGCATGGCCGACGCCGGAAGCGGCGCCTTCTTCTGTTTGTCGACCACCAGTTCGACGGCGGCAAGCATGCCGCGGCCGCGCACGTCGCCGACGAGCGGGTGGTCCCTCAGGCCCTCCAGGCCAGCCATCAGGCGGGCGCCGGCCTTGATGCCGTTCTCGAGAAGGCCGTCTTCGTAGAGCTTCAAAACTTCGAGCGCGACGGCGGCGCTGACGGGATGGGCGGAATAGGTGTAGCCGTGGCCGACGGCCGAGGCGCCTGCGCCATCGGCGATGACGTCGTAGACATGATCGGCCATGAACACGGCGCCCATGGGAACATAGCCCGAGGTCAGCCCCTTCGCGGTCGTCATGAAATCGGGAACGATGTCCTCATCGGTGCAGGCGAACAAAGGGCCCGTGCGGCCGAAGCCGGTGATGACCTCGTCGGCGATGAACAGGATGCCGTGCTCCCGGCAGAGCTCGCGCATAGCCTTGATCCAGCCTTTCGGTGGCACGATGACGCCGCCCGAGCCCTGGATCGGCTCGGCATAGAAGGCAGCGACCCGCTCCGGTCCGATCTCCTCGATCTTGGCCTTCAGCGCGGCGCGCGATGCGGCGATGATCGCGTTGCCGTCCTCGCCCACCGGGTTGCGATAGGGATAGGGGGAGGGGATCTTGTGCTGCCATTCGAAGGGAATGCCAAAGCCTGCGTGAAAGGCGGGCAGGGCGGTCAGGCCCGCGCCGACCACCGACGACCCGTGATAGCCCTGCTCGATGGAAATGAACTGGTCGCGCTTTGGCTCGCCCCTGGCATTCCAGTAATAGCGGACGAAACGGATCGTGCTGTCGACCGCGTCCGACCCGCCAAGCGTGAAGAAGACATGATTGAGATCTCCGGGCGCGCGCTCAGCCAGTTCCGAGGCGAGGCGGATGGCCGGCTCAGAGCCGAGGTCGAAATAGGCGGTGGCGTAGGGAAGCTCGCGCATCTGCCGGGCCGCCGCCTCGACGATGCTGTCATGGCCGTAGCCGGCGTTGACGCACCACAACCCCGCGAAGCCGTCAAGAAGTTGCCGGCCGGACGCATCGGTCACGGTCGCCCCCTTCGCCGATTTCAAGACGCGCACGCCTTGCGCCTCATGACCACGGTATGAAGAGACCGGGTGGATGAGATGGGCGCGATCGAGTTCGATCAGGGAATTGGCGAGCATTGTTGTCCTCCGGACTAGCCCAGCGCCTGGTTGGCGAGGGCGTAAACTTTCGGTCTGGCCTGTTCCATGTTCGTCTTGGGTGGACGGTCCATGGCCACGCCGCCGCCGACATGGGCGAGGCCGATTTCCTCGAGCCAGCCGGCGATGCCGGTCCCGCTGCCGGTATCGACGCGCAGGAAGGCTCCGGGACGCGGCGCGGCGAAGAAGCCGATCAGGGCCTTAGCCTCGTCGGTGCTTCCCGCGATGACCGGACCGATCACCTCGCCGCGTCCGAACGGGCGGATCGCGGCATAGGCCTCGATGGCGCCGTTACGGCGGATGACCGCGAATTGGCCGCGCTCCGCCAGCGCATCGATCAGAGCTTCACGGTCGGCGCCGTAGGCATCGCGGTCCAGCGCCTTGATCTCCGCGAGGTCGGCGGTGCCCGCGGCTTCCACGCCGCCGGGCGCACCAAGCTCGGCAACGCTGCCCTGATGTTGCCGGATCGTACCGGACGGCACGAAGCCGAGTTTTTCATAGAGCGGCATGCCGTCCGCTGTCGCGACGAGCCGCAGCGGACGGTCGCCGGCAAGTGCGAAGGCCTGATCCATCAGCCGGCGCCCAAGCCCCTTGCCCCGCACATTCCTGTCGACGATCACCATGTTGATCATGGCGCAATCCATGCCATAGGGCGTCACCAGGATGGTTCCGGTGACACGGCCCTGATCGTCGAGCGCGACCGCACCGTTCGAGAGCTGCAGCGCCATCTGCCAGTCCTGCGGCCGATGCGGCCAATTCTCCTGGCGAGAAAGCACCACCGCTCCCTCAATATGGTCCGGCCCGAAGGCCTGGAGTTCGATCTCGCCCTGCTGCATGAGGCATCCTTCCGTCTAGTGCCCAAGTCTCGGCCATCGGCGCGCCGCAGATCATCTGAAGGCATTGGCCTCGGCGGTATCTTTCGCCGTAGCGCAAGCGGTGCGCCGCATCTTGTGCTGGCATCGTCCGCGGCGGATGCGTTTCACGCCGATCGCGGCGCCGCGATCGGCACGCCAGATGCTACAGCGTGCCAAACCGGATGGCGGATACGGAACTTTCTGCTTTCGGGAGGGCGATTTCGGTCAGGTGGGTCGCCACCTGCCGTCCTATGATGAAATACATCCCAGCGCGGATGTGCTTCCACCGGAGATCGACGGACATGGCTTCCTTCAGGCCCAAATACATCACCTTCGACTGCTACGGCACGTTGACCTTTTTCCAGATGGCGGAAGCGGCGCGCGACCTCTACGGCAGCCGGCTCGACGAGCCGCGCATGCAGGAATTCATCAAGAACTTCGCGGCGTATCGGCTCGACGAGATCATGGGCGACTGGAAGCCCTATGCCGACGTCGTCCACAATGCGCTCGAGCGCACCTGCAAGCGTAACGGCGTCGCCTTCAGCGCCGACGATGCCCGAATGGTCTACGAGCGCGTCCCGACCTGGGGGCCGCACGCCGACGTTCCGGCCGGGCTGGCGAAGGTCGCCAAGGAAATTCCGCTGGTCATCCTGTCCAACGCCATGAACGCGCAGATCATGTCCAATGTTGAAAAGCTCGGCGCGCCGTTTCATGCCGTCTACACCGCCGAGCAGGCGCAGGCCTACAAGCCCCGCTTCAAGGCCTTCGAATACATGTTCGACAGGCTGGGCTGCGGCCCGGAAGATATTCTTCACTGCTCGTCTTCGTTCCGCTACGACCTGATGTCGGCACACGATCTCGGCATCAAGAACAAGGTCTGGGTCAATCGCGGCCATGAACCGGCCAACCCGTACTACGGCTATGTCGAGATATCAGACATTTCCGGTCTTCCAGGCGTCGTTGGGCTCTGAAACAGGCGGATTGCCGATGAAGTTCGTCTCCTACTGGCACGACACGGCCCCTGTCTTTTCCGGCGGGGCGCAAGGCCCGGTCGAGGGGCACTACGATGCCGCCATCATCGGCGGCGGCTTCACCGGTCTCGCCGCCGCACGCCAATTGGCGAAGGCCGGAGCCAAGGTGGCCGTGCTGGAGGCGGAACGTGTGGGTTGGGGCGCATCTGGACGTAATGGCGGACACCTAAACAATGGCCTCGCCCACGGCTATCTCTCCGCCAAGGCGGAGCTCGGCAAGGAACGCGCCATCGCGCTCTACCGGGCGCTCGACGACTCCGTCGACACCATCGAGGCGCTGGTCGCGGAGGAAGGCATCGACTGCAATTTCCGCCGCGCCGGCAAGCTGAAGCTCGCCTCCAAGCCGCAGCATTTTGATGCGATCGCCCGCAACTTCGAAGCCCTCCATGCCGAAGTGGATCCCGATACGGCGCTGCTGTCGGCGGCGGATCTCAAGTCCGAGATCGGCTCGCCATTCCACGGCGCGATGCTGTCGAAGAAGAGCGCCATGATGCATATGGGCCGCTATGTGGCGGGTCTCGCCACTTCAGCCGCCCGCTATGGAGCCGTGATCCACGAGAACGCGGCGGTTACCAACCACACGCAGGCCGGCGGCAGGCATGAGCTGACCACCTCGCGTGGCCGGATCAGCGCCGACAATGTGCTGGTGGCGACCGGCGCCTACACGACGCCTGACTTCGGCTACTTCCGCCGCAGGATCATCTCCGTCGGCAGCTTCATCATCGCCACGCGGCCGTTGAGTGACGCCGAGATCACTGCCACCATGCCGGGCAACCGAACCTGCGTGACCTCGATGAACATCGGCAACTACTTCCGGCTGTCGCCAGACAGGCGCCTGATCTTCGGCGGCCGCGCACGCTTTTCGGCGACATCCGACCAGCGCTCCGACGCCAGGAGCGGAGAGATATTGCAGGCAGGCCTCGCGGCCATCTTTCCGCAACTCGCCAAGGTCGAGATCGACTATTGCTGGGGCGGGCTGGTCGATATGACCAAGGATCGCTTCCCGCGCGCCGGTTACCATGACGGTGTCTGGTTCGCGATGGGCTATTCCGGCCACGGCGCGCAGCTCTCCACCCAACTCGGCATCATCCTCGCCGATGCCATGCTCGGCCGCGAAGATCGCAATCCGATGAAGGGGCTCGAATGGCCGTCCATTCCCGGATACTCCGGCAAACCCTGGTTCCTGCCGATGGTCGGCCTCTACTACAAGGCGCTCGACCGTATTCAGTGATCGCCGATCCGGCCCGATCGGGGCTTCAGCCCAGCCCGCCGATGTGGAAGCTCTTCATCTCTAGATACTCCTCGATGCCGGCCTGCGCGCCCTCGCGGCCGAGGCCGGACAGCTTGACGCCGCCGAAGGGGGCGACCTCAATCGAGACCGAGCCGGTGTTCAAGCCCACCATGCCGAACTCCAGCGCCTCACCGACGCGCCAGGCGCGTTTCAAATTCTCGGTGTAGAAGTAGGAGGCAAGCCCGTACGGCGTGCCATTGGCCAGCGCGATCGCTTCCTCTTCCGTCTCGAAACGGAAAAGTGGTGCGACCGGGCCGAAGGTTTCCTCTCCGGCAAGCTGCATCTCTTTCGTGGCGCCAGTCAGCACCAGCGGCGCGACATACTGAGGGCCGTCCGGCAGAGCCGGCTTCTCGGTGATGATCGCAGCACCCTTGGCGAGCGCGTCCTCGACGTGGCGGTTGATCTTCTCGACCGCTGCCATGTTGATCATCGGCCCGATGGCGACGCCGGGCTGCGTGCCCGGCCCCACCGTCATGGCGTTGACGCGTGCGCTAAGCTTGGCGGCGAAGGTTTCGTAGACACCGGCCTGGACGAGGATGCGGTTGGCGCAGACGCAGGTTTGGCCGCCATTGCGGAACTTAGAGACCAGCGCACCCTCGATCGCGAGATCGAGATCGGCGTCGTCGAAGACGATGAAGGGCGCGTTGCCGCCGAGTTCGAGGCTGAGCCGCTTCACGCTGTCGGCCGCCCCGCGCATCAGCAGCGAACCGACCCGCGTCGAGCCGGTGAAGGAGATTTTGCGGACGGCCTCGTTCGCCATGATCTCGTTGCCGATCTCCGTGGGCATGCCGGTGACGATGTTAATGACGCCGGCGGGGATGCCGGCGCGCTCGGCAAGCACGCCGAGCGCCAGCGCCGAATAGGGGGTGAACTCGGACGGCTTGATCACCACGGTGCAGCCGGCGGCCAATGCCGGCGCGACCTTGCGGGTGATCATCGCATTGGGGAAATTCCACGGCGTGATGATGCCGCACACGCCTACCGGTTCCTTCAGCACGATGATGCGGCGGTCGGAGGTGGGCGAGGGGATGGTGTGGCCATTGATGCGGCGCGCTTCCTCGGCGAACCATTTGACGAAGGATGCGCCGTAGCGGATCTCGCCTTTGGCCTCGTCCAGCGGCTTGCCCTGCTCGGTCGTCAGGATCAGCGCCAGATCATCCAGATGCGCCAACATCAGGCTGTGCCAGGCTTCCAGCAGGGCGGCGCGTTCGGCGTTGGTCTTCTTCTTCCAGCCCCCATAGGCGGAAGCCGCCGCCTCTATGGCCGCACGGGTCTCCGGACCGGCCATGTCGGGCACCGTGCCGATCGCCGCCTGGGTTGCCGGATCGATGACGTCGACCGTCCTGCCGGAGCCGGCAGCGACCCATTTGCCGCCGATCAGGCCGGCTTGGCGGAGGAGGCTTTTGTCTCTGAGGTTTTTCATCGAAAACGACCTTGCAATCAGGTGAGTGCCGCGACGACAGCGGCGGTGATGGCCTCCGTCCGGTCCTTGCCGGGAATGGTGCCTATGCCTCTGGCGGTTGCGGCCTCGACCGCCTGCATAACGCGGTCGGCCGCGGCCTTTTCGCCGAGATGATCGAGCATCATGGCGCCGGACCAGATGGCGGCGATCGGATTGGCGATGCCGAGATGGGCGATGTCGGGCGCGGAGCCGTGCACCGGCTCGAACATGGATGGCGCCGAGCGGCCGGGATTGATGTTGGCCGAGGCGGCGTAGCCGAGCCCGCCCTGAATCGCCGCGCCGATGTCGGTGAGGATGTCGCCGAACAGGTTGGAGGCGACGACCACGTCGAGGCTCTCCGGCGCCATGATCATGCGCGCGGCGAGCGCATCGACATGATAGCTGGTCACGGCGACGTCAGAGTACTCCGCGGCCAGCTTTCGCGTGATCTCGTCCCAGAACACCATCGAGTATTTCTGTGCGTTGGATTTGGTGACGGAGGCGAGCTTGCCGCGCCGTGTCCGCGCCTGCTCGAAGCCGAAACGCAAGATGCGCTCGACGCCGGCGCGGGTGAAGATCGAGGTCTCCACCGCGACCTCGTCCAGCGTGCCTTGATGCACGCGCCCGCCGGCGCCGGAATATTCGCCTTCGGTGTTTTCGCGGATGCACAATATGTCGAAATTTTCCGCCCGCAGCGGGCCGGTCACGCCCGGCAGCAGGCGGTGAGGCCGGATGTTGGCATATTGCACGAACGCCTTGCGGATCGGCAGCAGCAGCCCATGCAGCGAAACGGAATCCGGCACCTCCGCCGGCCAGCCGACGGCGCCGAGAAGGATGGCGTCAAAGCCGCGCAAGGTCTCGATGCCGTCTTCAGGCATCATGCGGCCTGTCTCCTTGTAGAATTTGCAGGACCACGGGAACTCGGTTCCGGTCAAGGCAAAGCCCGCGTGGCTGGCCGCGGTCTCGAGCACCGACCAGGCGGCGGTGGTCACATCGCGGCCGATGCCGTCACCGGGGATCAGGGCGATCGAATAGGACTTCATCGGCATCTCTCTAGAGGCTGATCAGGACACTCTTGGTCCTGCGGTTGGCGAGATAGGCCTCGCGGCCGAGATCCTTGCCGATGCCGGAGCGCTTGTAGCCGCCGGTTGGCAGGATATGGTCGCGCGAGCGGCTGTAGCGGTTGACCCAGACGGTGCCGGCTTCGAGCTTGCGTGCGAAGCGGATGGTACGGGACAGGTCGGCGGTGAACAGGCCGGAAGCCAGTCCGTAGGTTGGATGGCTGGACAGCGCCAGCGCCTCTTCCTCGGTCTCGAAGGTCTGGATGGTCAGGACCGGGCCGAAGATTTCCTCGACGATCGCCGGATTGGCCTGGTCGACATCTGCGATCAGCGTGGGCTGGTAGAAATAGCCGGGGCTGTCAATGACGCTGCCACCGGTCAGGCATTCGCCGCCGGCCGCGATCGCGGCCCGGACGATGCTGTCGACACGCGCCCGCTGCCGCTCCGAGATAACAGGCGAATACTGCGTCGCCTCGTCCCAGGTCGGGCCGGGCCGCACCACGTGCATCCTCTCCAGTATGGCAGCCGTGAGCCTGTCGGCTACGCTGTTCTCGACGATCAGGCGCGTGCCGGCCACGCAGGCCTGGCCGGCATTGAAGGTGACGCTGCCGGCGATGGCCGTCGCCGCCTTGTCCAGATCGGCATCGGCAAAGACGATCTGCGGGCTCTTGCCGCCAAGTTCCAGCGTCATCGGCTTGACGCCGGTGCGGGCGACGTTCTCCATGATCGCCGATCCGGCGCGGGTCGAGCCGGTGAAGCTGACCTTGGCGATCTCGGCATGGCCGGTCAGCGCCGTGCCGGTCGTCGGACCGTCTCCCAGCACCACGTTTATGAGTCCTGCCGGCAGGCCAGCTTTTACGGCGAGTTGCGCCATATAGACTGCCGAAAAGGGCGTCATTTCGGACGGCTTCAGCACCACCGCATTGCCCGCGGCCAATGCCGGGCCAAGCTTCCATCCGGCCATCGAGACGGGAAAATTCCAGGGCGTGATCGCGCCGACCACGCCATAAGGCTCGCTCATGATCATGCCGAGAGTGGCGTCGTCGGTCGGCACGAGCTCGCTGCCTTCCTTGTCGGCGAATTCGGCAAAGAAGCGGATCTGCTCGGCGGTGATGGCGATGTCGCCGGCAACGAGCTGGCCGACGGGCCGGGTCGAGCACAGCGCCTCGATCCTGGCCAGCGTTTCGGCCTCCGCCTCGATCAGGTCGGCCCAGGCCTGGAGCGCCTTCGTTCGTTCGCGCGGCCGAACACCACCCCAGTTGCTGGACTTCAGCGCCGCCTTGGCGCTTTCCACGGCACGGTCGACCATATCGGCGCCGGCCACCGGGCAGGTGGCGTATGGCTCGCCGTCCGACGGTCGGTGCATCTCGATCGCACCCTCGGCCGCGATCAGCTCGCCGCCGATGAAATGGCCGACGGGGAGGGAGACAGTATCCGGGTCGAAGCTCAAGCCCATGGCACCCACTCTGGAGTATTCTGCCGGAGCCTAACGCGGGCTCTGGCGCAGCATGCACCGTTCGGCGATCGGTCGCGGATGATTGTTGTGTGCCGGCGATGACAGACGGCAAAATCTGTTGCGGAGGCCTGCGCCTCGCACGCTCCCGTCACCCCACGGTTACGTAGATCTTGCGTACCGTTTCGATGGTCTTCCAAACACCGGTGAAGCCAGGTTTCATCACGAAGCTGTCGCCGGCGCGGTAGGTCACAGGTCTGCCGCCGTCGGGCGTGATTTCGATCACGCCGGAGAGGATGTGGCAGAACTCGAAAGTCTCGCCCTTGATCGAGCGCGTTTCGCCAGGCGTCGCCTCCCAGACGCCGGTATGGACGAGGTCGTCCTTGGCGACATCCTGCGCCCAGGTCTTGAAGGCGGGGTTGCCGGAAATCAGCCGTTCGGGCAGCGCCCCGGATTCGCGCGGTGGGAAGGCAGGGCTGGTATCGACGGTCTTGAGCAGGGACAAGGGATGGCCTTTCATGTTGAGTTTCAATAGCCGCGCGACCGGTCGACGAGCCCGATGGGATCAAGGCCGGCGCGGTAACGCCTGATGTTTTCGACAACGGCCTGTGCGGCGCTGGCGGGCTGGGTGACGCTGGCGACATGCGGGGTCAAAATGACCTTTTGATGCGACCAGAACGGATGGCCGGCCGGCAGTGGTTCGGGATCGGTGACGTCGATCATCGCCGCCGAAAGTTGGTCGCTGTCGAGCGCGGCGACAAGGGCTTCCTGGTCAAGCTGCGGCCCCCGGCCGGTGTGAACGAGCGCCGCGCCCTTGGGCAGTTTTGCAAACAGCTCGGCGTCGAGGAAACCGCGCGTCTCCTCGGTCAGCGGCAGCAGGCAGATCAAAATGTCGCTGGCCGCGAGCATCTCGTTCAGCCCGGGCTCGCCATGATGACAGGTCACGCCCTCGATCAGCCGCGGCGAGCGGCTCCATCCGGCAAGCGGGAAGCCGAAGGGCTTCAGGCGGTCGAGGACCGCTTGGCCAAGCTGCCCCAGGCCGAGCACGCCGACCCGGCGCGACCGGGCCTGCGGCTGCGCGATATCTGCCCATTCGCCGGCGCGCTGCTGCGCCAGATATCCAGGCAGGTTGCGGTGGAGCGCGAGCACGGCAAGCGTCACATATTCCTGCATCATGCGCACGATGCCGTCCTCGATCATGCGCACGATCTTCACGTTCGCAGGCACCGTATCGAGGCGAAACTGGTCGACGCCGGCGCCGATGGAAAACAGGATTTCCAGGTTCCTGTAGCGGCCGAGATTATCCGGCACGGTCCAGCTGATCAGGTAACGCACGGTGTCGGGATCGGCCGTTGCGGCATCCATCGTGAAGGGGACGTCCGGCAGCTCTCTCGCGAAGGCATCGGCGAAGACCGCCCCGCGGCGCGCATCGGAGTTGAACAGAAATGTCATTCCGGTTCCTCGTCAAGCCGCGCAGCGGGCGCCCAAGGCCTCGATCAATCGCTGGCAGGCCGTGAGCTCGCTGGCAAGGATGTACTCGTCCGGCTTGTGGGCGCGGTCGATGTCGCCAGGGCCGCAGATGATCGCATCGAGCCCGGCGGCCTGGTAAAGCCCGGCCTCCGTACCGTAGCTGACGGCGGCAAGCGGCACCTCGCCGGTCAAGGCATGCAGCAGTCCCGCTAGCGGTGCGTCTGGCGGCAGCGACATCGCCGGATAGGCGCTTATCGGTGTCCACTCGATGCGAAAGCCATCGGCCGCGAGAGCCTCGGCCCGCGCCTTGACCGGCGCCAGCAGGCTGGCCGGGTCGACGCCGGGTATGGCGCGCGCCTCCAGGTCCAGCGTGCAGGTGTCGGGGATGATGTTGACCTGATGTCCGCCGGCCACGACGCCCGCTTGCAGCGAGGAGTAGGGCGGCTCGAAGGCGGCGTCGAACGGACCGTGCGTCAGCCGTTCGGCCTCGTTCACTGCCGCGCTCAGCGCCGCGACCATGGCATGGATGGCGTTGAGCCCGAGATCGGGCCTCGAGGAATGGCCGGAGCGCCCGTTGATGATCACGCGGGCGGCTGCCTTGCCCTTGTGGCCGCGCACGGCGCGCAGGCCGCTCGGCTCGCCGACGATCACGCCGAGCGGCTTGGCGCAAAGCTCGGGAAGGCGGGCGATCAAATGCGGCACGCCGCGGCATCCCACCTCCTCGTCATAGGAGAAGGCGAGGTGGATTGGCCTGGCAAGGTGCAGTCCCGCCAGTGTGGGCACGGCCGCGAGCGCCGCGGCCAGAAACCCTTTCATGTCCGTGGTGCCACGTCCGTAGAGCCGTTCGCCCTCCCGGCGAAGCGCGAAAGGGTTCGAACTCCATTGCGGCTCGCTGGCGGGAACAACGTCCATGTGGCCGGACAGAATGTATCCAGGGACGTCGGCGGGGCCGATCGTCGCGAAAAGATTGGAACGATCGCCTTCCGGCCCTGGAACCACGGTGACCTGGGTTCCGAGTTCCGCGAGATAGGTCGCGATCCAGCCGGCGATATCGCCGTTCGGCCTGCCGGCGACCGATGGAAAGGCGACGAGACGATCGAGGATGTCGAAGACGTCCATTCCAGCCCTCAAAGCGTTTCGGGTTCGCCGGAATCGGTGCCGTCGACCATAAGCTGCCAAATTTCCAAAGAGGATGTGCGCGTTCTTTCGCGATTGCGTGCCGAAAGCTGAAATGTTTCAGTTGAATCTTGCGTTGCTGCGCGGCTTTCGAGCAAATCGTATCGGTCTGCTCGTTTAGCGTTGGCGAGCAGAGGGTGGCCATCAGTGGGTGGCGCTCTGGTGCGGAAATCTTGCAGGGGCATGGAATTGAAGCCGTCCGGAAGCTTGAAAATCGATACCTTCTCGATGCGCATTGGCGACATCGAAGACGTCGAACTGGACCGTTTGCACGCGCTCTCGCTCTCCGTGGGATGGCCGCATCGCGCCGAGGATTGGCAATTCGTGCGTGAATCGGGGCAGGGGTTGGTGGCGCTCGATGAGATTGGCCGGGTTCTCGGCTCGGCCATGTGGTTCACGCATGGTGCCGATTTCGCCACCGTGGGCATGGTCATCACCTCACCGCGACTCCAGACGTTGGGGGCGGGGCAATGGTTGATGAAGCGGGTCTTCGACAAGGTCGTCGGCCGCGACTTGCGCCTCAACGCAACGCGCGCGGCAAGGCGGCTCTATCTCTCGCTCGACTTCCAGCCGGAGAAGACCGTTTATCAATGCCAGGGCATCGTCCGTGCGCAGACGACAGTTGGGCAGGAAAATACCCGCGGCGAAGTCCGGAGTTTGGTCGAAAATGATTTTCCCGCCGTGATCGCGCTCGACGCGGCAGGGTTTGGCGTGAGGCGGGCGGCGCTCATCGAGAAGCTTTTCGCACACTCGGCCGGCTATGGTCTTTTCAAGGGCGATAAGCTGAACGCATTCGCGCTCTGCCGGCCGTTCGGGCGGGGCCATGTCGTGGGGCCGGTCGTGGCGCAAAGCGATGCCGACGCCGTGGCGGTCGTCCAGCCGCACGTGGCCGACCATTCCGGGTCTTTCCTGCGCATCGACACCCACATGGACAATGGCGAGTTCGCCGCCTTTCTGTCGCATAGCGGAATGCCGGTTTTCGACACGGTGCTCACCATGTCGCTGGGCAAACGCCTCGCCGATTTTGCCGTCGGCGGTGCAATTGCACCGATGACTTACGCTCTCGCCAGTCAGACTCTCGGGTAGTTGATTCCAGGATACAGGCCAGTGCGGCAGATCATGTCGGTGGCAGAAGCCAACTCAAAAATTGGCGACCTTGGCCTCGGATTCCAGCTTGGCTAGAGTTGGCACCATGTTGAATGCCATTCACCACGTCGCACTCATCTGCACCGACTACGAGCGGTCGCGACGGTTCTACGTCGAACTTCTCGGCCTCGATCTGATCCGTGAGGTCTATCGGGAGGAGCGGCAGTCATGGAAGGCGGATTTGCGGATCGGATCCATCCAACTGGAATTGTTCTCCTTCCCCGCACCCGGGATGCGGCCCTCCCATCCAGAGGCGACAGGCTTGAGACATCTGGCATTTGCCGTGGCGGATCTTGATCCGGTAATAGCGCGGCTGGAAGCCGCCGGCGTTGCCGTTGAGCCAATCCGGATCGACCCATATACGGATCAACGGTTTACATTTTTCAGAGACCCGGATGAATTGCCGCTGGAACTGTACGAAGTCCCTACAAGGAACGGGTCGCTTTCGTGACGACGTCATCGACGCTGGAATGGCGGTGACGCGGCCATCCGTTCGCGACACATATCGAAAAGCCGTAAGGCGAGCCGTTTTCTCGCCGTCTACCTTTTTTCCGGAGCCAAGTCCGACTTAGTCAGCCAGTCGCGCACCTGCTCGGTGGTCCGCCGCTCCTGAAGGCCCTCCATGACGAACCCTGGGGCAAAACTTGCCTGTGGCGCGGCCCTTGCTATGGTTTCGCGGCTGTTCCCAAGGCCGTAGCCTCCGTGCAGATTGAACGGAATTATGGTCTTCCCGGAGAAGTCCTGGTTGGCCAGGAATGAACGAACAATCGGTGGCGCCGAAGCACCCCAAATTGGAAAACCGAGGAACACGGTTTTATAAGAACTGAGATTACTGACGCTCGCTTTGAGTGGCGGCAGGAAATCTCTCTCGCGTTCGTGCGTTGCCTGGTCAACCGTAGCGAAATAGTCGGCTGGATAGGGCGTAGCCGGCTCTATCTCGAACAGGTCGCCGTCGAGGTCACGGCTGAGAAGGGCGGCTATGGTGCGTGTGTTGCCGCTGCGCGTAAAATAGGCGACCAGCGGCTTGCCGCCTGCGCCAGATTCGGCGCTAGCCGATGCAGCGGACATGGCGCTGACGGCGGCCAGCGGAAAAAGCAGCGAAGACACAAGCATCTCTCGTCGAGTGGGTTTTGCGGTGTTGGGCATCATTGTGCTCGGCTTGGTACGCATCACGATCTCGGCGCCGCTTCCACGCCCGAATAGGCCAAGACTGCATCGGGCAGCCGCTGACCGTGCACCTCGATTGCCGCAACCGCCGCATTCAGCTCCGCAACCTCTGACGGCGAAAATTCAATCGAGGCTGCTCCTATGTTCTCGAGCATGTGGGCCATCTGGGTCGTGCCGGGAATAGGAACTATCCAAGGCGTCTGCGCCATCAGCCATGCAAGGGCGATCTGGCCGGGCGTTGCGTTCTTGCGCTTGGCCCAGTCTCTAACGAGAGCAACAAGCGCAAGATTGTTCGGCAAATTGTCCGGCGAAAAACGGGTCTCAATGGCGCGGATGTCGCCGGGGGCAAAACGCGTAGCCTGGTCAATCGCCCCGGTCAGGAAACCAACGCCTAGCGGGCTCCATGGCACGAAGCCGATGCCGAGTTCCTCGCAAGTCGCAAGGACCGATTCCTCCGGTCCGCGCCACAGCATCGAGTATTCGCTCTGCACCGCAGTCACGGGTCGTTCGGCATGGGCGCGCCGAAGCGTCTTGAGACCCATTTCGCTGAGGCCCCAATGGAGGACCTTGCCCTCTGCCATGAGATCTCCGACGGCGCCGGCAACGTCCTCGATCGGCACCTCCGGATCGACGCGGTGCTGGTAGAGCAGATCGATCCTGTCGGTGCGCAGCCGCTTGAGCATGCCCTCGACAGCGAGCTTGATGTGATCGGGCTTGCTGTTGAGCCCGGGGAGGCGTTTGCCGGTCTCCAGATCGATGTTCCAACCAAATTTCGAGGTGATTGCGACTTTGTCACGGAAACCCGCGATGCCCTCGCCCAGGATCCGCTCGACCTCATGGGGGCCATAGGCTTCGGCCGCGTCGAAAAAGGTTACGCCGTGATCAAAGGCGACCCGGATGATGTTGTGCATCTCGGTTCGTGTAGGGACCGTCATCTGATAGGTGCGGCTCATATTCTGGACGCCAAGCCCGACGGCCGAGACTTCAAGGGAGCCCAGTTTCCGGCGCTTTGACACGTCTGTCTGCGGCGCATTTGCGATGGTTGGCGAAGCTCCATTCGACTGAGCGCAGGCACCGCTTGCGAGCGGTGCGGCCGCCAGCACGCCTGCCGCTGCAAGCAGGCTGCGACGGCTTACTCGGGTGATTTCTGATCGCATTGCTTATTCCTTCCTTCGTGAGTTCATCCAACGCCAGCATGCGTTCTCAGAGCCCGGTCATTTTCAGGACCGCCTCCGGCAACCGCTCGCCTTGCACTTTGATTTTGGACAGACCGACGCGGATCTCGGAAAGGTCGGCCTCGGTCAGCTCGACATCGGCACCGCCGACGTTCTCTTCGACGCGTGAAAGCTTTTTCGTGCCGGGGATCGGCACGATCCACGGCTTCTGCGCGAGCAGCCAGGCGAGTGCGACCTGGGCGGGCGTGGCGCCTTTGCGCTCCGCAACGACCTTGACCACGTCGACCAGCGCCATATTGGCCTTGCGCGCTTCAGGTGAGAACCGGGGCACCGAATTGCGGAAGTCACCTGGCTCGAATTTCGTATTCTCGTCGATCTTCCCGGCGAGGAACCCGGCGCCAAGCGGGCTGAACGGCACGAAGCCGATCCCAAGCTCCTGCAGCACCGGCAGCAGCTCGGCCTCAGGATCGCGCCAGAACAGGGAGTATTCGCTCTGTACGGCCGTGAGAGGGTGTATGGCGTGGGCGCGGCGGATGGTGCCGACACCTGCTTCCGAGAGCCCATAGTGTCTCACCTTGCCGTCTGTGATGAGGTCTTTCACGGCGCCGGCGGCGTCTTCGATCGGCACGTTGGGGTCGACGCGGTGCTGGTAGAACAGGTCGATGTGGTCGGTGCGCAAGCGTTTGAGAGCGGCCTCGGCAACCGCCTTGATGTGCTCCGGCCGGCTGTTGGTCCCGCCGTTCCGCTTACCGGTCGCAAGGTCGATATCAAAGCCGAACTTGGTGGCGATGACGACCTTGTCTCGAATAGGCTGAAGAGCTTCGCCGACCAGTTCCTCGTTCGTGAAGGGCCCGTAGGCCTCGGCGGTGTCGAAAAGGGTGACGCCCAGATCGAAGGCGCCGCGAATGATCTCGATCGACTCTTGATGGCCACCCGTCTCACCGTATGTCGAGGCGAAGCTCATGCAACCAAGGCCCATGGCCGAGACTTCCAGGTCTTTTCCAAGTGTGCGCTTTTTCATGGGTTTTCTCCTTGTCGTTAGTCTGTCTGAGGCAACAGGCCGGAACCCGGCAGCGCGGCGCCGTTGCTCCTGCTGGCCGGCAGGATGAAAGCGGCCGCCAAGGCGATCGCGACGATGTTCATGACGGCCGCGCCCAGCATGGCGGCACTGATCTGGTGACCGATGGCCGTAGCTGCTGACGCTGCAGGCCTGGCTGCTGAAGCGAAGACCACGATCAAGACGCTGAGGCCGATCGAGCCGCCGAGCTGATGAGCAACGTTGACCACGCCCGAGGCAGCACCTTGGTCGCGAGGTTCGACGCCGTGGACGCCCGCAGCGGTTAACGGCGCCATGGCGGTGCCGTTCCCGATACCGATGAGGATCATCGGAAGCGCCAGTTGCCAATATGTTGCCGTGGCTCCGGCTTGAGCCAACCAGACCAAGCCGACCGCCATGGACGCCAGCGCAACGATGAGAAGCACGGGCCCACCCACGACGCGGGTAAGTCGTGGAATCGTCACCGCAGAGCCGAAGGTCAGAACAGTCATCGGCAGGAAGCCCAGCCCGGCCTGCAGTGCTGTGTAACCCAGCACCTGCTGCATGAACTGCGTGGTGAAGAAGAAGAACGACACCATCGAGCCGATATAGAGCATACGCCCGGCATAGGCGGCCGACCGCTCCCGGCTCGCGAAAAGACGCAGTGGCAGTACCGGAAAGGCGGCACGCCTTTCGAACCAGAGAAAGAAAGCCAGGACGACTGCGGCTGCACCAAGGGAAAGCAACGTGACAGGGGTTTGCCAGCCTTGAGCGGCCGAATTGACCAGACCGTAGACCAGCAGGCCCATGCCAAGCGTCGAGGCGACGGCGCCAATAATGTCGAAGCGGCCTTGCATGCGTTCGCCGTCTGGAATGATGCGGTTGATCGCGAAGAGGAGGCCGATGCCGATCGGAAGGTTGACCAGGAACCCAATTCGCCACGACAACAGGCCCGCAAAAACACCGCCCAGGACCATGCCAAGGCTTGCGCCGGCGCCGGCGACGACCGAGTACCACGACAGGGCACGCGTGCGTTCGCTGCCTTCGGCAAAGGTGGTAGAGATAACCGCCAGCACGCTCGGCGCCAGGATGGATGCCGCAAGCCCTTGTACGGCGCGTGCGGCGATCAGCTCGTACGACGACTGCGAGAAACCGATCACGAGGGAGGCCAGCGTGAACAGGATAACGCCCAGCCGCAGGGCCCGCTTCCGACCGAATGTGTCACCGAGACGAGCCGACAGAAGCAGAAAGCCGCCGAAAAACAGCAGATAAGCGTTTTGCACCCACGTCTGCATGATCGGGCTCATCGCCATGGTGCGACCGATTTCCGGCATGCCCGTGTAGACGATGCAAAGGTCCAGCAGAATCATCAGGTACACGGTCAGCACAGTGGCGAGAACCGTGTTGGGATGCGCTACTTGCCCAGATCGCAAAGTCATTGGCGTTGCTTTCGTTGCCGGCGGCACGTCCGCCCATCTCGTGACGGCAAACTAGGCCCGTTTCATTCATTCGATTAGATGCTAGTATCGGCAAGAAACAATAAGGAGCACTAATGAATGAGGCGAGAGGACATGACTGACCTGCTCGCGCTTGTGGCCGTCGCCAGGGAGCGCAGTTTCACCCGGGCGGCCGCCCAGATGGGAGTTTCTCAGTCTGCGCTGAGCCAAACCATACGCGGGCTAGAGGATCGACTCGGGATCAGGCTTTTGACGCGCACCACCCGCAGTGTGTCCACCACGGAAGCCGGCGAGAGGTTGATCAGGACGGCTGCGCCGCGACTGGAAGAGATCGAGTCGGAATTGGCGGCGTTAAGCGACTTGCGGGACAAGCCCGCCGGCACGGTGCGCATCACCTGCAGCGAAAACGCAGCCGATACAGTCGTGTGGCCGAAGCTGGCCGCGGGTCTCGCCGGGTTTCCGGACATCAAGGTTGAACTGTACATCGATCATGGCTTCACCGACATTGCCGCAGAGCGCTTCGATGCCGGCGTGCGTCTGGGAGAGAGCTTGGAAAAGGACATGATTGCCGTGCGCATCGGGCCTGAGGTAAGGCTGGTGCCGGTAGGATCTGCCGCCTATTTCTCACGAACCCCCCGGCCAGAAACTCCGCAAGACCTCATCCGGCACAATTGCATCAATCTGCGCTTGGCCACGTTAGGCGGTCTTTACGCCTGGGAATTTGAGAAAGACGGCCGCGCCCAGCGCGTTCGTGTCGATGGGCAACTGACCTTCAACACCATCAGGTCCCTGGTGACGGCTGCAATCGCCGGCTACGGCATTGCGTTCGTACCCGAGGACAGCGTCTCCGAGCACCTGGCCAAAGGCACACTGATAGAGGTGCTCAGTGAATGGTGTCCGCCCACGTCTGGCTTTCACCTCTATTATCCAAGCCGGCGACAGAACTCGCCGGCGTTCCAGACCGTCGTCGAACTGCTGCGCCATCGAAAGTGATGCATCAGCCTGGAGCCATCGTCCAAAAAGACTGATTTCGAACATGTCCGAGCTGTGAGCCGCCTGTCCGCTTTCGGCCCCCATTGCGGTCATTCTGGAACATGGCCGGCGCGTCGAGCGCCATGATCGATCCCTGCGAAAGCCTGAGCAGCACGACGCGATCAAGGGCGTTCGAAAATCCGTGTTGGTCGGATCAGACTGGCGATGACCGCGTCAAAGCCGGGCCGCTGCCATCGGGCGAATCGGGGCTTTCGAAGACGAAGCCGGACAGCGCGGATGCCTGCACCCCCCGAGCACTGCCAGAACACCTAAGCACCAGCAAAAGCTTGATGCAGATCCATTGGAGGTTCAAAGGCGATCTGTCCAAGCGTGCCATGATCCCGGCTCAAGGCGAAATAATAATTCTATATATAATCCATAGACATTATATTCTGTCTTCGTTGACGGCCGCCTTATCGGTAGGTTCCTCCCGCAGTCGCCCGACAGGGCTATCAAAGGAGTGACGGATGGGTCGGCATATTCGCTTCAACGCTTTCGATATGAATTGCGTTGGCCACCAGTCCCCTGGCCTCTGGAAGCATCCACGCGACAAGTCGTGGAAATACAAGGACCTGGACTATTGGCAGGACCTGGCTCGCACGCTCGAGCGCGGTATTTTCGACGGCATATTCATCGCCGACGTCATCGGCTATTACGACGTCTACAAGGGCTCGAACTACCACGCGATCGAGCAAGCGGCGCAGATTCCGGTCAATGATCCCTTGCAGCTCGCCGCGCCGATCGCGCTTGCCACCGAACATCTCGGCATCGGTATTACCGCCTCGACCTCGTTCGAACACCCTTACACCTTCGCCCGCCGTCTTTCGACCGCCGACCATCACACCAAGGGCCGCGTCGGCTGGAACATCGTCACTTCGTATCTGGAAAGCGGCGCCAAGAATGTCGGCCAGGCCGGCCTGAAAAGCCATGACAACCGCTATGAGGTCGCGGCCGAATATGTCGAGGTGCTCTACAAGCTGTTCGAAGG
>NZ_JBFUGJ010000007.1:0-62087 GCF_056402975.1 Mesorhizobium sp. P3_A9
TCCTTGCCGAACTCGTCGCAGCCGTGAACGGTTTCGGCGCCGATCCTGGTATCGGCGCCATGGTTCTTACCGGTTCCGACAAGGCCTTTGCCGCTGGCGCCGACATCAAGGAGATGCAGGCTATCTCCTATGTCGACGCCTACAGCCAGGACTTCTTCGCAGGTTGGGAGGAGTTCACACGCACACGAAAGCCGATCATTGCCGCGGTGGCCGGCTATGCGCTGGGCGGCGGATGCGAGCTGGCAATGATGTGCGACTTCATCATTGCCGCCGACACCGCCAAATTCGGCCAGCCAGAAATCACGCTCGGCGTCATTCCCGGCATGGGCGGGTCGCAACGCCTGACCCGGTTCGTCGGCAAGTCGAAGGCGATGGACATGTGCCTGACCGGACGAATGATGGATGCAGCGGAAGCCGAACGCTCGGGGCTGGTGTCACGGGTCGTGCCCGCAGCCGAGCTTGTCGAGGAGGCTATCAAGGCGGCGGCCAAGATCGCCGATTTCTCGCTGCCATCGGTGATGATGACGAAGGAAGCCGTCAACCGTTCCTACGAGACGACGCTGGCCGAGGGATTGCGGTTCGAACGCCGCCTGTTCCACTCGCTTTTCGCGCTCGAAGACCAGAAGGAAGGCATGGCGGCCTTCGCCGAGAAGCGGAAGCCGAATTTCACCAATCGCTAGAGCGTTGCCGGCTAGCGATCGAAACCCCGTGGCGTCGGCCAAAAAGAACGCCAGGCAGCGTTGACGCGCCGGAAAAGCTGAACTATAAGCCGCACCAACCGAGGCGGCCCTGTGGCTGCCCGTTTGTTTTTTGCGCCCTGCGGCATGCCGCATGCGCCGACCAGATCAGAAGAGAGGCATCATGGCCAACACATCCTCGGCCAAAAAGGCAACGCGTAAGATTGTCCGCCGCGCGGCGATCAACAAGAACCGCCGCTCGCGCGTGCGCACCTACGTCCGCCAGGTCGAGGAGGCGCTCGCCTCCGGCGACAAGGCTGCCGCACAGGCCGCTTTCAAGGTCGCCGAGCCGGAATTGATGCGTGCCGCGACCAAGGGCGTGATCCACAAGAACACCGCGTCCCGCAAGGTGTCGCGTCTGGCCGCGCGCCTCAAGGTGCTGTCGGCCTAACATCGCCTTTACAGACTAAGCTTCTTTAAAACCCGGCCAGTCGTGCCGGGTTTTTTCGTTTGCCGGCAAGTACTTAAAAAGAATGCTCGGAAACGGTGCCCAAAGCGGATTCCAGTATTCGAAATGCTTTGCCGGCACATGCCTGCCTGCTGATGGTTGACAGCGTTGAAAAATGGCGGCTTCAAAATTCTTAACTATCAAAAATAAGCGATATTTTTCAGATAGTTAGCTATGGTCATCCACAGCTTGTCCACAACGTCTCGAAGGGACGGGAGGGCAACTGGCTGTCAAGCGAATTATTTCAGAATATTTCGCGCCGGCCCGACTTTTTCATATTCGCCGGAAAAGAGTTTGAATCACAATGGCTTTGTCAAAATATGCCGTTGCGGCATGCGGCTCGAACCAGCCCGAGGTAACCAGATTCCTTAAAAATCAGTTAGGGGTGGCCTTGCCCTATCCACAGCGATTTCGGTAATGTTGGGTCATCAAGAGGGACGGGCCCGTGGCCCTTAACCCAGTCCGAATCAGCCAGCGTAAATTGGCCGGATTTGCAACGCGGATCAAGTCCGTGAACGGGATTGGTTTGTCTTTTTTGATGTGGGTAAGGGGACTGGCGTAACTAGACATGGCAGGTAGACGGCGCGCCGGCGCTCTTTCGCCGGACGGTGTTGTATTGCCCTGACATACCCAACGCGGACTGGCTTCCATGGGCCGGCACCGGTTCCCTCCGAATAGTGGGCGACGTTCATTGCCGGCGGCGGCAACGGGCATCGTAGCGAAGACATAGTCGCTGGAAAACGGATGCAGGAGGCGCATCCCCAGCGGAAAACAGGTACAGAAAAGCAAGGAACTCGATCATGCAGAGCGGCATCGAAAGGGAGCTTACGGGCGACCTCCCATTTCCTGGAACTTTGATCGGAGCAAACGAGATGGCGGTCTCCAGCGACGCGGAACAGAAGTTCGACCGGGTCAAGATCCAGTTGAAGGCGCGTCTGGGGGCTGAAGTCTATTCGAGCTGGTTCGGCCGCATGAAGGTCGCGGAGGCGTCCAAGGGCATTGTCCGCATCTCGGTGCCCACCGCGTTCCTGCGCTCGTGGATCAACGGCCACTATCTCGACCTCATCTCCGAACTGTGGAAGCAGGAGGATGCCGATCTCCTCAAGATCGAGATCGTGGTGCGCACGGCCACCCGCCAGGGGCGCAGCCCTGTCGAACCGGAATTGACGCCGGCACGCAAGATGACACGGCAGACGCAAACGGCGCTGGCCGCCGGCACTGTGAGCCCCGGCAGGGTGGAACGGCCTCCCGTGCCGCGCCCAGGTGCCGCGGTCGAGACCGAGTTCCGCCACAACGTGCTGGGATCGCCGCTTGATCCCCGCTACACGTTCGGCTCCTTCATCGAAGGCCCGTCGAACCGGGTAGCCTTCGCCGCCGCCAAGGCCGTGGCGGAATCGCAATCGAGCGCTGTGCGCTTCAATCCGCTTTTCCTGCATGCGACCGTCGGGCTCGGCAAGACCCACCTGCTGCAGGCCATCGCGGCGGAATCGCTGAAGCAGAACCCGAAATCCCGCGTCGTCTATCTCACCGCGGAGTATTTCATGTGGCGCTTCGCCACCGCGATCCGCGACAACAACGCGCTGACGCTCAAGGAGCAGCTGCGCGACATCGACCTCTTGATCATCGACGACATGCAGTTCCTGCAGGGCAAGTCGATCCAGCATGAATTCTGCCATTTGATCAACATGCTGCTCGACAGCGCCAAGCAAGTSGTTGTCGCCGCCGACCGGCCGCCGTCCGAGCTGGAATCGCTCGAGCCGCGTGTCCGCTCGCGCCTCAATGGCGGCGTCGCGCTCGAAATGTCGGCGCCTGATTTCTCCATGCGCCTCGGCATGCTCAAACTACGCCTGGCCACGGCCAGGGTCGACGACGCATCGCTGGATATTTCCGACGAAATCCTCAACCACGTCGCCCGCACCGTGACCGGCAGCGGACGAGAACTGGAGGGCGCGTTCAACCAGCTGCTGTTTCGCCAGTCGTTCGAGCCGCAGATCACCATCGACCGYATCGACGAGATCCTCGGCCAYATCTATCGCACCGGCGAGCCGAAGCGGGTCCGCATCGAGGACATCCAGCGCATCGTGGCGCGCCACTACAACGTGTCGAAGACCGAATTGCTGTCCAACCGGCGCACGCGCACAATCGTCAAGCCACGGCAGGTCGCCATGTACCTGTCGAAGGTGATGACGCCGCGCTCCCTGCCCGAAATCGGACGGCGCTTCGGTGGCCGCGATCACACCACGGTGCTGCACGCCGTGCGCAAGATCGAGGACCTTTCCGGCAACGACAACACGCTGGCGCAGGAACTTGAGCTGCTGCGGCGGCTGATCAACGACCAGGCCTGACCGGTCCGGAACGGGCAAGCCAGAACCGCACTGGAATTCAATGGCTTGCCTGCCCGGCAGCGCCCCTGACATGGGCTCGAGGCCTGGAGCAATTCCAAGAAAAGTGTGAACGGTTTTTCCCGGGGCAAGCGCGTAGCGCTTTCCCTTGGGAATTGCGTCAAAACAGAGCCTGGCGACGATCTGGATTCGGGATTCAGCACACTGGCTGGCGGTCATCCAGGCCTTTATCCCCAGAAAGCCCGCGCAGCCGGACCGAACCGGTGGCGCGGGCTTGCGTTTGCTGGCTTTTTCCTGTCAGTTTACGCAGATTCTGAGCCTGTTCAGACCTTTCGCGGGGCGCCGCCAGCCGGAGACCCGCTCATCCTTTCAAGCGAGCCTGTTTCGTCATGCGTGTTATCCTGGAACGGTCAAATCTCCTGAAGTCGCTCAACCACGTCCACCGTGTGGTCGAACGGCGCAACACGATACCGATCCTGTCCAACGTGCTGCTCAGCGCCGAGGGCGCCAGCCTCGAAATGAAGGCGACCGACCTTGACCTGGAGGTGACGGAAGCGACGCCAGCCAAGGTGGAGCGCGGCGGGGCGACGACGGTTCCGGCGCATCTGCTCTACGACATCGTGCGCAAACTCGCGGACGGCGCCGAGGTGATGCTGAAGACGGACGAGGACGGCAACGCCATGACGGTGACGTCGGGCCGCTCGAGCTTTCGGCTGCAGTGCCTGCCGCAATCCGACTTTCCCGAGCTTTCGGCCGGATCCTTCTCGCATATCTTCCGGCTCGACTCGGTTGCCCTGAGGGGGCTGATCGAGAAGACGCAGTTCGCCATTTCCACCGAAGAGACGCGCTATTATCTCAAYGGCATCTACCTGCACACGCATGAGGYCGGCGGCAAGCTGAAGCTGCGCTCGGTGGCSACYGACGGCCACCGCCTGGCGCGCGCCGAAATCGACGCGCCGGCGGGGTCCGAGGGCATGCCGGGCATCATCATTCCGCGCAAGACGGTGAGCGAGCTGCAGAAGCTGGTCGACGACCCTGATGTCGCCGTGACCACGGAGCTGTCGGACACCAAGATCCGCTTCACCATCGGCAGCGTGGTCCTGACCTCGAAGCTGATCGACGGCACCTTCCCCGATTATCAGCGGGTCATTCCGACCGGCAACGACAAGAAGCTGATCATCGACCGCCAGAGCTTTGCCGCCGCGGTCGACCGTGTCTCGACCATTTCCTCCGAACGYGGCCGCGCGGTGAAGCTTTCGATCAGCGAAGGCCAGGTGACGCTTGCGGTCAACAACCCGGATTCGGGCAGCGCCACCGAGGAACTGGCGGCCGACTATTCGTCCGACCCGATCGAAATCGGCTTCAACGCCAAATACCTGCTCGACGTTGCCGCTCAGTTGACCGGCACGGAAGCCAAATTCATGTTGGCCGATGCCGGTTCGCCGACGCTGATCCACGACATGGCCGACGAGACCGCGCTTTACGTGCTGATGCCGATGCGGGTATAGCCCGGCACGGCATCATCGATCCGGCTCTGCGACGGGCCGGCAGCGGAAACAATGGCGACTTCTACAGGCGGATAGCGGTTGCCGGCACAAACCCATATAAGTAAGCTTACACTTACTAATTTCCGCAACTATGCGACGCTGACGATCGATCTCGATCCGGGCGCCGTGGTGTTTTCCGGCGACAATGGTGCCGGCAAGACCAACCTCCTCGAAGCAATTTCCTTTCTAACGCCGGGGCGCGGCCTGCGCCGCGCGCCTTACGCCGATGTCGCACGCGAAGGCGGCGACGGCGGCTTTGCCCTGCACGCCCGGCTCGACGGGCCCGACGGCCAGATCGAGATCGGCACGGGCATTTCGGTCGGCGAGGGCGAAGGCGGCAGGCGGGTTCGCATCAATGGCGCGACGGCCCGCTCGGCCGAAGACATGCTGGAATGGCTGCGCGTGGTGTGGCTGACGCCGGCCATGGATGCGCTGTTCACCGGACCGGCTGCTGACCGCCGGCGCTTTCTCGACCGGCTGGTGCTGGCGATCGACCCCGGCCACGGCCAGCGGGCGCTCGACTACGAGAAGGCGATGCGCGGCCGTAATCGCCTGCTTACCGAGGGCTCGCGGGATATCAGCTGGTTCGAAGCGATCGAGACACAGATGGCCGAAACCGGCGTCGCCATTGCGGCGGCGCGCGCCGAACTGGTGCGCCTGCTCGCCGCCATGATCGACAGGCTGCCCGACACGGGACCGTTCCCGCAGGCCGATATCAGCCTTTCGGGCGATCTGGAAACCGAGGTTTCCACCGCGCCGGCGGTCGACGTCGAGGAGCGGTTCCGCCGGGCTCTTGCCGGTGGCCGTGATCGTGATCGTGCCGCGGGACGAACGCTTGAAGGCCCGCACCGTTCCGATCTCCTGGTGCGGCACAGGCCCAAGGCAATGCCGGCAGAACTCTGTTCGACCGGCGAGCAGAAGGCATTGCTGGTCGGCATCGTCCTGTCGCATGCCCGGCTGACCGGCGAGATGTCCGGCATGACGCCGATCCTGCTGCTCGACGAGATCGCCGCCCATCTCGACGGCGGGCGGCGGGCGGCGCTGTTTTCGATCCTGGAGGAGTTGAACTGCCAGGCTTTCATGACGGGAACCGATGCCGCGCTGTTTTCCAGCCTCAAGGGCCGTGCGCAATTCCTGACCGTCGACCATGGCACGGTTGGGCCAACCGAAGACGCCTGACAAGGTTTTTCAGCCGCTATATGGTCCTGACATGACCACCGCGCTCACCGCCGACGAGATCGAACGCTATGCCCGCCACATCGTGCTGCCCGAAGTCGGCGGCGCGGGCCAACAGAAGCTCAAGCAAGCGCGGGTCTTGGTGATCGGCGCCGGCGGGCTGGGCGCACCGGTGCTCGAATATCTTGCGGCGGCCGGCGTCGGCACGCTTGGCATCGTTGATGACGACACCGTGTCGCTCTCCAATTTGCAGCGCCAGGTCATCCACGGCACGGATACGGTCGGCATGCTGAAAACCGACAGCGCCAAGGCGGCAATCACCCGTATCAATCCCAACACCGTGGTCGAGACGCACACGTTCCGGCTGAGCGCGGACAACGCCCCTGCCCTCATCGCCCGCTATGACATCACCGTCGACGGTTCCGACAATTTCGAGACCCGTTATACGGTGGCCGACGCCTGCGCGAACGAGCGCAAACCCCTGGTGCATGCCGCCGTCGGCCGTTTCGATGGTTCGGTGACGGTGCTGAAGCCTTTCGAGGCCGGCAAGGATGGCAAGCCGAACCCTGGCTATCGCGATCTCTTCCCCGAAGCCCCGCCGCCGGGCCTTGTACCGTCCTGCGCCGAGGCCGGTGTGCTTGGCGCGCTGACCGGCGTCGTCGGCACGCTACAGGCGATGGAGGCGATCAAGCTGATCACCGGCATCGGCGAGCCGCTGGTCGGGCGGCTGCTGCTCTACGATGCGCTCTCCGCGCGCTTCGAAACGATCCGCTACAGCAGGCGCTGATCTTGGAGCGGACCATGACCCTCTCCATCGACCGCATCCCGGCCGGTTTCGACCGCTGGGACGAGGTGCTTGCCCTGATCATGCAGGCCTTCGCCTTCATGGACGGCGTCATCGACCCGCCGTCCTCGACCCATCTGCTCACCGTCGATGGACTGCGCGACAAGGCCGGGCGGGAGAACGGCTTCGCGGCCCTCGACGGCGGCAGGATCGTCGGCTGCGTCTTTGCTCTTGAAAGGGCCGACGATCTTTATGTCGGCAAACTCGCCGTCTCCCCGGACCGCCAGGGGCAAGGCATCGGCCGGCGGCTGATGCGGGCGGTCGAAGATCTCGCGCTCGACCGCGGTAAGGCGGCGCTGGAGCTTCAGACACGCATCGAGCTCACCGCCAATCATGCCGCCTTTGCCCGCCTCGGTTTCCACGAGACCGAGCGAACGGCACATGAAGGCTACGCCAGGCCAACCTCGATCACCATGCGCAAATCTATTTCGTAAGTTTTTGCTTACCCAACAATGGCAAGCGCCGATACCGTCAGGTCCTCAGCGGCAGCACACGGTCCGGCGGGCGGTGGCCGTCAACGAACGCCCTGATGTTGATGATGACCTTCTCGCCCATGTCGATGCGGCCCTCGAGCGTCGCCGAGCCCATATGCGGCAACAGCACGACCTTGTTCCTGGCGGCGAGCTTGAGCAGCTTGGCATTGAGCGCCGGCTCGTGCTCGTAGACGTCGAGGCCGGCGCCGGCGATCTTGCCGTCCTGGATCAGCTTGACCAGCGCCTCTTCGTCGATGATGTCTCCGCGCGCGGTGTTGACCACATAGGCGGTGGGCTGAAGCAGGGCCAAGCGCCGGGCCGACAGCAAATGAAAAGTCGCGGGCGTCGACGGACAATTGACCGAGATGATGTCCATGCGGGCCAGCATCTGGTCGAGGCTCTCCCAATAGGTCGCCTCCAGCCCGTCCTCGACCGCCGGCAGCACGCGATGGCGGTTGTGGTAGTGGATGGAAAGGCCGAAGGCCTTGGCCCGCCTGGCAACGGCGGTGCCGATGCGGCCCATGCCGACAATGCCGAGCCGCTTGCCCCAGATGCGCCGGCCAAGCATCCAGGTCGGCGACCAGCCGGCCCATTTCTTGTCGCCGGTGAGCACATTGGCGCCTTCCGCCAGCCGGCGCGGTACAGCCAGCATCAGCGCCATGGTCATGTCGGCGGTGTCTTCGGTGAGCACATTGGGCGTGTTGGTGACGGTGATGCCCCTCTTGGCCGCCGCCGCCACGTCGATCTTGTCGACGCCATTGCCGAAATTGGCGATCAGCTTGAGGTTGTCGCCGGCCTGGGCGATCAGCGCCGCGTCGATCTGGTCGGTCACTGTCGGCACCAGMACGTCGGCTTCCTTGACCGCGGCAACCAGCTCCGGCTGCGTCATCGGCCTGTCCTCGACATTCAGCCTGGCGTCGAACAGCTCGCGCATGCGGGTCTCGACCGGGTCGGGCAGCTTTCGCGTGATGACCACGAGAGGCTTCTTTTTGCCTACCATTGTTTCCCTCGTTGAGACCTCTTTAACCAAGACCGGCGAAACTGAAAGCCGGTCGCGGTAGCCGATTTACCCATGTAACAAGCGGTGCCGCCGAAGACAAAGAAAAAGGGGCGCCGAGGCCGAGAGGCAAGCGCCGAAAGGAACGAAAGTGTCTGGTTTCGCGCCACTTCGCCTGRCCCTCAGCGCAGCAWTTCTCGGCGCTCTCCTCTATTCCCCGCTGGCCGCGGCACAGAGCGCGGCCGCACCCGCCCAGAGCGCCATCACGCTCGGGCCGAGCGGCCTGCCATTGCCGCGATTCGTCAGCCTTAAATCCGGCCGCGTCAACTCGCGCGTCGGCCCGGGTGCCAATTATTCGGTCGACTGGATGTATATGAAGGCCGGCCTGCCGATGGAGATCATCCAGGAATTCGACACGTGGCGSCGCGTGCGCGATGCCGACGGTTCGGAAGGCTGGATCAACCAGTCGCTGCTGTCGGGCCGGCGCACCGCGATCATCGCACCATGGCAACGCGGCAAGGGCGCCCAGATCAATATGCTCAGAAGCCCCGACAAAGATGCCAGCGTGGTGGCGATCGTCGAGCCGGGCGTCATGGGCACGATCAAGGCCTGCGACGGCCAGTGGTGCGAAATGACGCTCGACGGGCATACCGGCTGGCTCGCCCAGTCGGCGGTCTGGGGCGCCTATCCCGGCGAGCGGGTCAAGGACTGAGGTCGTTGCGCTCGCCCGATTCGGCCGAGGTTTGTGTCCTGAAAACCGGTTGACAGCTTCAGGCCATAGCCCAGCGCACGGTCGATGGCGATGTGGGCGATCCAGATCAGCGCGACCGCGATTGCCGCCGCATGACCGGACAAGTACCCGACGAGCAGCAGCAGCACCGGTAGTATCAGGATGTGCAGGGCGTTGTAGGCGATGGCACCGATGCGCGGCCCGACGAGGTAGCCAAACATCGACAGATCCGGCGCAAGGATGAGCACTGCGAAGGGCCACCAGGAAACGCCCGACCAAGCGTAGAAGACAATAGCGGCGGCCGCCACAGCAGCCCATTCGAGCCTGACTATCAGATCGAGGGGTTTCATTTCCGGCCGATTATTCTGACGCCGCCGGCCGTTCCTGGCGCTTGGGCCTCAGCCTCACCACAATGTCGACATTGGCGATTTCCATGCCCTCGGGCGGCTCCGGCAGGTTGGTGACCGTCACCGGGCCATTGGCGATGTCGAAAATCCGGTTTTCGCCTTCGATGTAGAAATGGTGGTGGTCGGAGGTGTTGGTGTCGAAATAAGTCTTGGCGCCCTCGACGGCGAGGATGCGCAACAGTCCAGCCTGGGTGAACTGGTGGAGCGCGTTGTAGACGGTGGCGAGCGACACCGGCACGCCGGCAGCCAGCGCCTCCTCGTGCAGTTCCTCGGCCGACAAATGGCGATCGCCTTTGGCAAAAAGCAGGTCGGCCAGCGCGATGCGCTGCCGCGTCGGCCTCAGGCCGGCTTCACGTACCCGCTTGTCCACAGCGACATTTTCCTTCCGGCAGCCCCGGTCCATCTGGTCTTCCAAGCTCACAGTCCCGCTTCAAGACACGCCCAGAATGGCAAAAAAATGAATGTCTGCCGAACCCGGACCCCTGTTGACATATATTCTGTCGTCCGAATGCGATCAATAGCGCGCATTGACCCGGGCAGACTGGCGGGTTAAGCGCAAACGCCGGTTTCCGGCCTGAAACAGATTGTGTTAGGACACCAACGACAAGGGCGCGCTACCGCCCGGACGATATGGGGACGAGATTGATGGCGGGTAAATCCAGCTACGACTACGAAGAATTGCTGGCCTGTGCCCGCGGCGAGCTGTTCGGAGAGGGCAATGCCCAACTGCCCTACCCGCCCATGCTGATGTTCGACCGCATCACCGAGATCAGCGAGACCGGCGGCGCCTTCGACAAGGGTTTCATCCGCGCGGAGTTCGACATCAAGCCGGACCTGTGGTTCTTTGCCTGCCATTTCATCGGCAATCCGATCATGCCAGGATGCCTCGGTCTGGACGCCTTGTGGCAGTTGACTGGTTTCTATCTCGGCTGGCTTGGCGAACCCGGTAAAGGCATGGCGTTGTCGACCGGTGAGGTCAGGTTCAAGGGCATGGTCACGCCATCGGTCAAGAAGGTCGAGTATGGCGTGGATTTCAAGCGCGTTATGCGTGGCCGGCTGGTTCTGGGCATCGCCGATGGCTGGATGAAGGCGGATGGCGAGCCCATATATGCGGCGACGGACCTGAAGGTCGGTCTGTCCAAGCAGTCGGCGGTCGCTTGACCACAGCCCTGGTCGACCCACTGGCCAGTATCCCTGGAAGGAGTTGCGAATGAGACGTGTCGTAGTCACAGGCCTCGGCATCGTGTCGTCGATCGGCAACAATGCCAACGAGGTGCAGACCTCGCTGCATGACGCCAGATCCGGCATCAGCTTTTCCGATTCCTTCGCCGAGCACGGCTTCCGTTGCCAGGTCTGGGGCGCTCCGACGCTCGACCCGTCCGCCATGATCGATCGCCGCGCGATGCGCTTCCTGAGCCAGGGTGCTGCCTGGAACCACGTCGCCATGGACCAGGCGATCGCCGATGCCGCCTTGAGCGAAAGCGACATCACCAATGAGCGCACCGGCATCGTCATGGGTTCGGGTGGCCCTTCCACCCGCACCATCGTCGAGGCGGCCGAAACGACGCTGAAGAACGGCAGCCCCAAGCGTATCGGCCCCTTTGCCGTGCCGAAGGCGATGTCGTCGACCGCGTCGGCAACGCTGGCCACATGGTTCAAGATCCACGGCGTCAACTATTCGATCTCGTCGGCCTGCTCGACCTCGGCGCATTGCATCGGCAACGCCTATGAGCTCATCCAATGGGGCAAGCAGGATGTGATGTTTGCCGGCGGCCACGAAGACCTCGACTGGACGATGTCGGACCTGTTCGACGCCATGGGCGCCATGTCGTCCAAGTTCAACGACAGGGCTTCCGCCGCTTCCCGCGCCTATGACGCCAATCGCGACGGCTTCGTCATTGCCGGCGGCGCGGGTGTGCTCATCCTGGAAGAACTCGAGCACGCCAAGGCACGCGGCGCCAAGATTTACGCCGAGATCGTCGGCTACGGCGCGACCTCTGACGGCCACGACATGGTAGCGCCTTCCGGCGAAGGCGCGGTCCGCTGCATGCGCCAGGCGCTGGCAACCGTCTCCACGCCGGTCGATTACATCAACACCCACGGCACCTCGACACCGGTGGGGGATTCCAAGGAAATGGGCGCCATCCGCGAGGTGTTCGGCGAGAAAATGCCGTTCATCACCTCGACGAAATCGCTGACCGGCCACTCGCTGGGCGCGGCCGGCGTGCAGGAATCCATCTATTCGATCCTGATGATGCAAGGCGGCTTCATCGGCGAAAGCGCCCATATCGAGACCCTCGACCCCGAATTCGAGGGCATGCCGATCGTGCGCAAGCGCATCGACAACGCCAAGATCGACACCGTCCTGTCGAATTCCTTCGGTTTCGGTGGCACCAACGCAACGCTCGTTTTCCAGCGCTATTCCGCATAGGCCAGCGTTTTTTCTAAAAGGATTTGCCAGCCATGGACGGACTGATGAAGGGCAAGCGCGGGCTTGTCATGGGTGTCGCCAACGATCATTCGATCGCCTGGGGCATCGCCCAGAAATTGTCCGAACATGGGGCGGAGCTCGCCTTTACCTACCAGGGCGAGGCCTTCGGCCGCCGGGTCAAGCCGCTCGCCGACAAGCTCGGCGCCTCGCTGGTCGTGCCCTGCGATGTCGAGGACAGCGCTTCGGTCGCCGCCACGTTCGAAACGCTGGGCAACGCCTGGGGCGGACTGGACTTCGTCGTCCATGCCATCGGCTTTTCCGACAAGAATGAGTTGAAGGGCCTTTACGCCGACACCAGCCGGGACAATTTCGTCCGTACCATGGTGATCTCCTGCTACTCCTTCACCGAAGTGGCCCGCAATGCAGCGGCACTGATGACGCAGGGCGGCTCGATGATCACCCTGACCTATGCCGGTTCGGTCCGCGTCATGCCGAACTACAATGTCATGGGCGTCGCCAAGGCCGGCCTCGAAGCCAGTGTGCGCTATCTCGCCAACGACTACGGTCCGCGCGGCATCCGGGTGAACGGCATCTCGGCAGGGCCGGTGCGCACGCTGGCCGGCGCCGGCATTTCGGACGCCCGCCACATGTTCTCCTACCAGCAGCGCAACTCGCCGCTGCGCCGTACCGTGACCATCGACGAGGTCGGCGGCTCGGCGCTCTATCTGCTGTCCGATCTCGCTTCCGGCGTCACCGGCGAAATCCACTATGTCGATTCCGGCTATCACATCGTCTCGATGCCGACGCTCGATGAGTTGAAGCAGACAGATGGTTAATCGGCCCTGAAACGGACCAAGGCGACGCGCTTTGGGCAATTGTTTCGGAGAAATGGCCCATTTCCAGTAAAAAAATAGTCTTCTCCAGTAAAATTGGATGCATTCGCGGAAACTCATTTTAAGAAGATTTCCGCTATAGAGTCCGGCAATCTGGGGACCTTTGAATGTCTGCCGTCAGCAACCCGAAGCGAACACCGGTGTTCCGACTGCTCACGATAGCGAGCTCGGGCATAGGCAGTTTCATCCTCGGCATCTGGGGCCTGAAGCTTGGCCTCGGCAGTGGTTTTGCCGGCATATCAGCCGACATGATGGTCGCCATCATGGCTGCGCTTTGCGCGCTGGCGGCGTCGGTGGCGGCGATGTCGTTCTTCGCCGGCGTCGATGAATCRGCGGATTTCGTCTTCAACGAAACCCATTTCGACAAGCTGACCGGACTGCTGGCGCGTCCGGCGATGGTCGGCAAGATCGCCGAGGCGGCGTGCGCGACAAGCCGAACCGGGGAACCGATGTTCCTGATCGACATCGACATCGACCGCTTCAAGCACATCAACGATGCGATCGGCTACAGCCAGGGTGATGAGCTGATCCGCGCCTTCACCAAACGGCTGCAGGGCTGTGTGCCCGCACGCGCCCTGATCGGGCGCATCGGCGCCGGCGAGTTCGCCGTGCTGCTCCCGGATCATCAGATCCAGGGAACGCTGGAAAGCATGGTCGAAAGGCTCATCGACGAGATGACGGAGCCCTATGAACTCAGCAGCCATCAGCAATCGGTGGSTCTGTCGGTGGGTATCGTGGCCATGCCCAAGGATGGCGTCGATCCGGTCCTTATCCTGCGCCGATCCAACCTGGCGCTGCAGAATGCGCGCGCCAGCGGGGTSGGCAACTGGGCGGTGTTCGACAGCGAGATGGGGCGCGTTGCCGATTATCGCCAATGGGTCGAATCCGAACTGCACACCGCCTTCGAGCGAGGAGACTTCGACCTCCATTATCAGCCGCAACTCGACCTGCCGACCGGCCGTATCGTCGGCTACGAGGCGCTGATCCGCTGGAACCATCCCGAACGCGGCATGATCCCGCCCATGGAATTCATCCAGATCGCCGAAGAAACGGGGATGATCAACCCTATCGGCGAATGGGTTCTGCGCAAGGCTTGCAGCGACGCCCGCCATTTGCCGGACGACTGCTTCGTCGCCGTCAACATCTCGCCGGTTCAGTTCATGACCAAGGATTTCGTCGGCATCGTGCGTGACACAATGCGGGCCACCGGCATCAAGCCATCACGGCTGGAGCTGGAAGTGACCGAGACGGCGATGATGCAGGACCGCGACCGCGCTGCCGCTATCCTGAAAGAGCTTGCCGACATGGGCATCTCCGTTGCCGTCGACGATTTCGGCACCGGCTATTCCAATCTGAGCTACCTGATCGATTTCTCGTTCGGCAAGCTGAAGATCGATCGCTCCTTCGTCAGCCGCATGGATACCGATTCCAGCTCCGGCGCCGTCGTGTCGACCATTGTCGGGCTTTCGCGGGCACTCGGCGTCAGCATCATTGCCGAAGGCGTCGAGACCGAGAACCAGGCGACTTTGCTGCGCGCCGCCGGCTGCGAGGTGGTGCAGGGCTACCTGTTCGGCCGTCCGGCGCCGCTCAAGTTCAGCGCCGGCGACGGATATGCCACCGACGAGGTCAGACGCGTGGCCAATCTGCACTGAACGCGATACGCATCGTTTCAGCGCCGCGCGGAAAACACCTTGAACATACCGTCGCGGGCGAGTTCAGCATGGCTGGCAAAGGCGGCCGACAGCACGGGCTCGTAGGGAAGCTGGCGGTTGGCGACCATGAACAGCCTGCCACCGGGCTTCAACGCCTTGGCTGCCGCGCGGATCATGCCGGCACCGATCTCCGGCTCCGCCGCACGGCTGCGGTGAAAGGGCGGGTTCATGGCGATGACGTCGTATCGGCGCTCGACCGGCTCGGCGAGCAGATCCGTCCAGAAGAAGCCTTGCGCCACGCTGTTGGCGAGGTTGCCTTTGGCCGCCTCCAGCGCAGCGAAATCGGCCTCATAAAGATCGAGCGTCGACAGGCCTGACGAACGGGCGGCCATCTCAGCCGCCACATAACCCCAGCCGGCGCAGAAATCGGCCGCACTGCCGCGCAGGTCACCGGGCAAATTGTCGACCAGCAGTTTCGAACCCGCATCGACGCGATCGAAGGAGAACATGCCAGGTGCGGTGTGGAATCGGCCATCGACCAGTTGCCCGGGATTGGCGGCGCGAACTGCCGCGGCAGCTTGCATATCCACCGGGCGCCGCAGCCAGAAGGCGATGCCGTGATATTTCGGCATATGGCCGTCGAGCGGCACAAGCTCGTCGACGCGCCTGCGCAGACTGGCAATGCCATCGTCCTTGCCGCCGGCAATGACAACCAGTCCGCCCGGCGCCACGCGCTCGAGGGCGTCGGCAATACGCAACTCGTTCTGGCCACGATGACGGCCGGCAAACACAAGCGCCATATCAAAGCTGCCGCCTTCCACTTGCGGCGTGACAGCGAAACCAGATGCCTGCAGCGGGCGAAAGTACGGCCGGAAGCCCTGTACTAGGTGGAGCTCGGCCTCGAAGCCTTCAGGCAGGCGAAAGCCTGGCTCGGCGCCGAGAAAGAGAACGCGCTCGCCCTTTCGCGGCAAGGCAAGAGCCTCGGCCTCGAACGGATGGAAAAGCGTCTTCAGCGCCTCAGCGGACATTCCCTCTACCTTCCAAACGAAAACGGGCGCGACCTAAGCCGCGCCCGTTTCGATTTTTCTGTCAGACCACTCAGGCGGCGTTTTCTTCGCCTTCGGTCTTCTTGTCGCGGGCGAGTTCCTTACCGGTGGCCTGGTCGACGACCTTCATCGACAGGCGGACCTTGCCGCGCTCGTCGAAGCCCATCAGCTTGACCCAGACCTTGTCGCCTTCCTTGACGACGTCGGAGGTCTTGGCGACCCGGTCGTTGGCAAGCTGCGAGATGTGGACGAGGCCGTCGCGCGGACCGAAGAAGTTGACGAAGGCGCCGAAGTCGGCGGTCTTGACGACCGTGCCTTCGTAGATCTCGCCGACTTCCGGCTCGGCAACGATGGTGTGGATCCACTTCTTCGCCGCCTCGATCTCCTTGGCGTTCGACGAAGCGATCTTGACCGTGCCGTCGTCCTCGATGTTGATCTTGGCGCCGGTCTTCTCGACGATCTCGCGGATGACCTTGCCGCCCGAACCGATGACGTCGCGGATCTTGTCGGTCGGGATGTGCATGACCTCGATGCGCGGTGCGAACTCACCGAGTTCGGGGCGGGCGCCGGTCAGGGCATGCGCCATTTCACCGAGGATATGGAGACGACCGTCCTTGGCCTGGCCAAGCGCGATCTTCATGATCTCTTCGGTGATGCCMTCGATCTTGATRTCCATCTGCAGGGAGGTGATGCCACCTTCGGTGCCGGCGACCTTGAAGTCCATGTCGCCGAGATGATCCTCATCGCCAAGGATGTCGGAGAGCACGGCGAAGCGCTCGCCTTCCTTGATCAGGCCCATGGCGATACCGGCRACGGGCTTCGCCAGCGGCACGCCGGCATCCATCAGCGCCAGCGAAGTGCCGCAGACCGTGGCCATCGACGACGAACCGTTGGACTCGGTGATCTCCGAGACGACGCGCAGCGTGTAGGGGAACTGGTCAGCGCTCGGCAGCATCGGGCGGATAGCGCGCCAGGCGAGCTTGCCRTGGCCGATTTCGCGGCGGCCCGGCGAACCCATGCGGCCGGTCTCACCRACGGAGTAGGGAGGGAAGTTGTAGTGAAGGAGGAACTTCTCCTTGTACATGCCGGTCAGCGAATCGACATACTGCTCGTCCTCGCCGGTRCCSAGCGTGGCAACGACCAGCGCCTGGGTYTCGCCGCGGGTGAACAGCGCCGAACCRTGGGTGCGCGGCAGRACGCCGACTTCGGAGACGATCTTGCGAACGGTGCTCAGGTCGCGACCATCGATGCGCGAGCCGGTGTCGAGGATGTTCCAGCGCACGACCTTGGCCTGCAGTTCCTTGAACACGGAGCCAATCTGTTCGGAGGTGTACTTGGCGTCTTCGCCTTCGGCCGGAGCAAACGCGGCCTTGACCTTCGCCTTGACGGCGTCGACGGCGGCGTAGCGCTTCTGCTTGTCGACGTTCTTGTAGGCAGCGCTGAGCTCGTCGCCGACGATCTTCAGCATCTCGGCTTCAAGCGCGGAATAGTCCGGCGCGGTGAAGTCGCGCGGTTCCTTGGCGGCAACTTCAGCCAGCTTGATGATGGCGTCGATCACCGGCTGGAAGCCCCTGTGGCCGAACATGACGGCGCCGAGCATCAACTCTTCGCCAAGTTCCTTGGCTTCGGACTCGACCATCAGCACGGCGTCGGCGGTGCCGGCGACGACGAGGTCGAGCTTGGATTCCTGCATCTCGTCGACATGCGGATTGAGCACGTATTCGCCGTTGATGTAGCCGACGCGCGCGCCGCCGATCGGACCCATGAAGGGAACGCCCGACAGGGTCAAAGCGGCCGAGGTGGCAACGATCGACAGGATGTCCGGGTCATTTTCGAGATCGTGCTGGACGACGGTAACGACGATCTGGGTGTCGTTCTTGTAGCCAGCGGCGAAGAGCGGACGGATCGGGCGGTCGATGAGGCGGGAAACCAGCGTTTCCTTTTCGCTCGGACGGCCTTCACGCTTGAAATAGCCGCCCGGGATCTTGCCGGCGGCATAGGTCTTTTCCTGGTAATTGACGGTCAGCGGAAAGAAATCGAGGCCCGGCTTGGGCTCCTTCATCGAAACGACGGTGGCCAGAACCTTGGTCTCGCCGTAGGTGGCGAGCACAGCGCCGTCAGCCTGRCGCGCGATCTTGCCGGTTTCGAGRATGAGCGGRCGRCCGCCCCATTCGATTTCCACTTTGTGGTGATTGAACATATCTTGTCCTTAATAAGCGGAAAGGGCCGCGCCGTTTCACGGTGCGCGGATGCCCTTTCCCTGGCTTCCTTTCTCGGGCAGCCACGGGCAAGACAACGGGAAGCTCGGGTAAATTTCGGCGCGGGCTAAGCGCACGAGCGTCCTGCAATCCTGCCCCATGACCGTCCATGGGCGGTTTCGAGTGGCCCTCTGCGCGCTCGAAACCGGGTCTGGCCAATCTATTCGACTGGCAGAATGCGCGACCGGCGGGCTCTCCGAAGAAAGCCCGCCGGTCAATTCGTCAACGGCGCAGACCGAGCTTCTCGATCAACGTCTGGTAGCGCGCGTCATCCTTGCGCTTGAGATAATCAAGCAGGCTGCGGCGCTGGGAGACGAGAGCGAGCAGACCACGGCGGGAATGGTTATCCTTCTTGTGGTCCTTGAAGTGGTCGGTCAGGTTCTTGATGCGCTCGGAAAGGATGGCCACCTGGACTTCCGGAGACCCGGTATCGCCCTTGGCGGTTGCGAATTCACCCATCAATTCCTGTTTGCGCTCGGCAGTAATCGACATCGTGTTTTTCCTTATCTGTTTGAGGAAACGGGTCGCCCTCAGCCGGGATGTCGTCCAGCAGGGGCCGGTGCAAGCAAAAGCGTCTTGGCGCTATGCTGCGGCGCATATAGTGCAATTCCCGGCAAAACACCAGCCCAATTCACGAAGCCGGCTTTTCGCGCCAAACCGGCAAGTTTTTCGCTTTTATAGCCACTTCTTCCGCTTGAAGAAGACGATCAGCCCGACAGCAACGGCCAGCATGAACAGCAGCGAAGCCGGATAGCCATAATAGGCCTTCAGTTCCGGCATATTCCACGGCGAACTCTCAGGGTCGAAATTCATGCCCCATATGCCAACCAGGAAGGTGAGCGGCATGAAGATCACCGAGACGATGGTCAGGTAGGAGATAACGTCGTTGGTGCGCGCCTGGCTCAGCGACAGATGCATTTCGATCAGGCCGGTCAGCATGTCGCGCTGGTTCTCGACCAGCTCGATCAGCCGCAGCGCATGGTCGAGCGTGTCGTTGAAGAAGATTTTCGTTTCAGGCTTCACATAGGGCACATCGTTGCGGATCAGCGTCGCCAGCGCATCGCGCATCGGCCACAGCACACCTTTCAACACATTGGCGTCGCGTCGCAATTCGTGCAGCTGCCGCATCTGATGCTTGTGCGGCGTGGTCAGCATCTCGTCCTCGATGCCATCGACCTCATCGCTTGCCGTCTCGATCGGCGGGAAGTAGCTGTCGACGATGGCATCGATCAGCGCGTAGGCAAGATAATCGGCACCGCGCGAACGCAACCGGTTGGGCAGGGAGGCGGCAATGCGCTTGCGCACGGGATCGAAGGGATCGCCTTCGCGCTCCTGGAAGGTGACGACGAAATTCTTGCCGAAGAACACSGCGATCTGYTCRTAGCGRTGCRCSKTGACGTCGTCGATCATMCKSAYGACGACGAAGGCRTGGTCYTCGAAGAAATCKACCTTCGGCCGCTGGCCGGTRTTGACGACATCTTCCAGCGCCAGCGGATGCAGGCTGAAGATCCGGCCGATCTCCTCGATCAGCTGGATGTTGGCGAGGCCCGTGCAATCCAGCCAGACGACCGGCCAGCTGTCACAATGGGTGTTGAGGTCATCGATGCTGGCATTGTCGATGGTCTCGAATTTTTCCGGCGAAATCAGCGTCAGCCTGAGCTCGCTGCGCCGCGCCGCCGGATCGGCGATCAGCGTACCCGGCGAAGCGCCGACCGGTGGCCGCCGCGTCTTCACCGGCGCCCGCTTCTTCACCGCCTCGGCCTTTGCCATGTGTCCCTCGAGCGTAGAGTCGACGTGAAGGTAGCCGAGAGCTGTCAGCCGGCAAAGACCCGCTTCGGCTTGAACATGCCTTGCTCGATGGCGCCAATAGCAACCAGCTTGCCGCGGGCGGTCGCGCAGGCTTCCTCGGCCTCCACGGGCGCGTCGCGACCACGGATAATGACCGGATTGCCGAGGCGGATCTTTGTCGCCGCATCATCGCTGATGGCGATCTGCGGCAGGCAGTCGAGAGCCGCTGAGGTATCGACAAGAAGCGCGTCAATCGCGCCGAAGTCTATGGGCACTTCAATTGTATCAGCATCGTCGGCAGACTCAGGCTTCTCCTCACCTTGCACGCCGAAGCGAGCAGCCTCGAGTTCGGCGATGGTGACGAAATCCTCAGGCGTGAACGGCTCGACCTCGACCCGGCGCAGGTTGGAAATATGGCCGAAGCAGCCGAGGTCGCGGCCCATGTCGCGGGCCAGCGAGCGCACATAGGTGCCCTTGCCGCATTCGACCTCGAAAACGGTGTCGTCGGCGTGGTGCTCGATGATGTCCAGACGCCCGATCTCGATCTCGCGCGCGGGAATGTCGACCGTCTCGCCTTCGCGGGCGAGGTCATAGGCGCGTTCGCCAGCGATCTTGATGGCCGAGAATTGCGGCGGCGTCTGCATGATGACGCCGGTGTATTTCGGCAGCAGCGCCTTGATCTCGGCTTCCGCCGGACGCAGGTCGGAACTCTTCGTCACCGGCCCTTCAAGATCGTCGGTGGAGCGCTCCTGGCCCCAGGCAACGGTGAAGCGATAGATCTTGGCGCCGTCTTGCACATAGGGCACGGTCTTGGTCGCTTCGCCGAGCGCGATCGGCAGCATGCCGGACGCCAGCGGATCGAGCGTACCGGCATGGCCGGCCTTTTCCGCCTGGAACAGCCATTTGATCTTGGACACGGCCTCGGTCGAGCCCATGCCGACCGGCTTGTCCAGCACCACCCAGCCGGAGATCGGCCGGCCCTTTTTCTTGCCGCGACGCCCCATTATTCCACGTCCTTGGTATCTTTGGCCTTGTCGTCTTTGGCCTTGTCGTCGTTGTTCTGGCCTTCGGCACCCAGATCACGCGCCACCTCGGGCGACTTCAGGAGATCGTTGATCCTGGCGAAATTGTCGAAGGATGTGTCGAGCTTGAAGCGGAACTCCGGCATGAACTTCATCTGCCGCAGTGCGCCGGAGACACGGCCACGGACGAATTTCGCATGCTTGTTCAGCGCCTCGATCACCGCCTCGGCGTCCTTGGCACCAAGTGGCGAGACGAAAGCGGTTGCGACCCTGAGGTCGGGTGACATGCGCACCTCCGAGACCGAAACCACGGTGTTCTCGATCAGCGGATCGATGATCTCACCGCGCTGCAAGGTTTCGGAGAGCGCATGGCGCACCTGTTCGGCAACGCGCAGCATACGCTGGGATGGGCTGGATGTGGTTGGACGGGGCATTTTTCTCAATCCTGAAAGCGTGGGGCGCGGGATGGGACCGTGCCGCATGTCTCAAATGTGATGGGCGGCGGTCTTTCGACCACCGCCCGAGACAGACAAGTTACTCGAACTCAGAGTGTCCGGGTCACCATCTCGACGCGGAAGCACTCGATGACGTCACCGACGCGCATGTCCTCGTAGTTCTGGAAGGCCATGCCGCACTCCTGGCCGCCGGGGACTTCCGAAACTTCGTCCTTGAAGCGCTTGAGCGTCTTCAGCGTGCCTTCGTGGATGACGACGTTGTCGCGGATCAGGCGCACGCCCGCGCCACGCTCGACCTTGCCTTCGGTGACACGGCAGCCGGCGATCTTGCCGACCTTGGTGATGTCGAAGATCTCGAGGATCTCGGCATTGCCGATGAAGGTCTCGCGACGCTCCGGCGACAGCAGGCCCGACAGAGCCGCTTTCACATCATCCACGAGGTTGTAGATGATCGAGTAATAGCGGATCTCGATGCCCGCGGCCGCGGCCGCGGCACGTGCCTGCACGTTGGCGCGAACGTTAAAGCCGATGATCGCCGCACCCGACGTTTCAGCCAGCGAGACATCGCTTTCGGTGATGGCGCCGGCGCCGGCATGGACGATGCGCGCACGCACCTCGTCGGTGCCGAGCTTGTCCAACGCGGCGTTGATGGCTTCGATCGAACCCTGCACGTCACCCTTGATGACCAGCGGGAATTCCTTCAGCCCGCTCGTCTGCAGCTGCGACATCATCTGTTCGAGCGAGCCGCGCTGGCCGGCATGCTTGGCCACAGCCTTCTCGCGTGCCAGACGCTGGCGATACTCGGTGATCTCGCGAGCGCGGGCCTCGTTGTTGACCACGGCGAAGCGGTCGCCAGCCTGCGGGGTTCCCTGAAGGCCGAGCACCTCGACCGGCATTGCCGGCGGCGCTTCCTTGATCTGTTCGCCGCGATCGTTGACCAGCGCGCGCACCCGGCCCCATTCGTTGCCGGCAACAAGGATGTCGCCGGGCATCAGCGTGCCGGTCTGCACCAGCACGGTGGCAACGGGGCCACGGCCCTTGTCGAGCTGCGCCTCGATGACGACGCCTTCGGCGGTACGATCTGGATTGGCCTTCAGGTCGAGGATTTCGGCCTGCAGCAGGATCGCCTCGAGCAGCTTGTCGAGATTGGTACCCTTGGTCGCCGACACTTCGACGTCCAGCACYTCACCGCCCATMGATTCGACGAAGACYTCATGGCGCAGCAGYTCSGAGCGAACCTTCTGCGGRTCGGCGTCRTGCTTGTCGATYTTGTTGATSGCSACGATGATCGGAACGCCGGCCGCCTTGGCATGGCTGATCGATTCGATCGTCTGCGGCATGACGCTGTCGTCGGCCGCCACCACCAGGATGGCRATGTCGGTGGCCTGGGCGCCGCGGGCGCGCATCGCCGTGAAGGCRGCGTGGCCGGGCGTGTCGATGAAGGTGATCTTGTGACCATTCTTCTCGACCTGRTAGGCRCCGATATGCTGGGTGATGCCGCCGGCCTCGCCGGAGACGACATTGGCATTGCGGATSGCRTCGAGCAGCGAGGTCTTGCCGTGRTCGACATGGCCCATGATGGTCACGACAGGCGGACGCGACACCAGGTCCTCGGTGTTGTCGGCGATGTTGAACAGGCCTTCCTCGATGTCGGACTCGGCGACGCGGCGGACCGTATGGCCGAACTCGGTGGCGACCAGCTCGGCCGTGTCGGCGTCGATGACGTCGCCCGGCTTCAGGATCTGGCCCTGCTTCATGAAGTACTTCACCAGATCGACCGCACGCTCGGACATGCGCTGCGCCAGTTCCTGGATGGTGATGGTCTCCGGCAGGATCACTTCGCGCATGACTTTCTCGCGCGGCTCATTGTGCATCGCGCGTTTGAATTTTTCCTGGCGACGACGCATCGACGACAGCGAACGGGCCCGCGCATCCTCGTCGGATAGCGCGGAATTCAGCGTCAGCTTGCCACGGCGGCGGTCTTCCTCGCTTTTGGTCGGCTTGGCCGGACGCGCCACTTCGGGCGTGACCAGACGGCGCACTGGCGCACCGGCTACGGCCCGCTTCGGCTTGACCTCTTCCTCGTCATCGGCGGTTGCCAATTCAGCGGCTTGCGGCGCCCGGCGGCGCGCCTCTTCCTCGGCGCGGCGGCGGGATTCGGCCTCGGTCTGCAACCGTGCCTCTTCCTCGGCCTGGCGGCGCGCGGAGTCCTCGCGTTCGCGCTTGCGGCGCTCTTCGTCATCGGCGCGGCGCTTGGCATCTTCGGCGGCGCGCTGGCGGTCTTCGACCTCGCGGACCTTCGAGCCCTCAAGCGCCCTGCGGCGCGCTTCCATTTCGCTGCGCGACAGCTCGTTCAGCACCATACCGCCACGTTCGACCGGGGCTGGTGGTGGCGGCGGAGGAGGCGGAGGAGGTGCCTTGGGCGCTTCCTGTACGACAGGCGCGGCCACAACCACCGGCTTCGGTGTGAAGACGGGAGCAGCGACCGGCTCCGGCTTGTCGCCGGGCATCGAAAATTTGCGCTTCTTGGTTTCGACGACGACCTGCTTGGTGCGGCCGTGCGAGAAGTTCTGACGCACAGTGCCCTGCTCCATGCCGGGGCGCTTCAGCGTCAAGGTCTTCTTCGGCGTCACACTCAGCGTATTGTCGTCACCCGATTTCGTATCGCTCATTCCATATCCTCTGCGGCATCATCTTCGTCAGCAACAGCCGCAAGCATTGCCAAATCGTCCGGGGTACCGCCCCGATATCGGTCGAGCGCAACCATGCGCTTCTGGACCGCCTTGCCCGCGTCTCCCGCGAGAACGGCAGCATGTATCACATTTGTGCCCCCCAATGCCAAGCTCAACTCGGCCTCGGAGAAAAGTTTGTAGGCAAGGATGGAAGGGCCGCCGAGATGGACAGTCGCCCGTCGCGCCTGGCTGATCTTGCGCACGCCGTCGTCTGACGCTTCGGTTGCGTGGAGCACAAAAAGCGCCAGCCCGCCGCGCACCGCACTCTCTACCTTGGTAGCACCAAGAGAAATCGCGCCTGCCTTGCGGGCGAGACCCAGCATGCCCAGAGCGGATCTGGAAAGCAGCCCATCGACCATGCCGCCAAGATCCGGCGGCACAACCACCTGTGCCTTGAAGGCGCGGGCAAAAAGGTTCTTGGCCGCCGCCTTGTCAATATGTAGGCGGTCAGCGCTCACCCAGCAACCACGGCCGGGCAGATTTCTCTTGAGATCGGGAACGACGGCCGAATCCGGGCCGACGACGAACCGGATCAATTCATCCGGTTCGGCCTGCTTGCGTGTAACGATGCAGGTGCGATCGTTCATCTCGTCCAGGGGCGGGTTCGGTGCGATGCGGTTTCACCTCACGCACCGACGGCTTCGTCAGCCGACACTTCTTCGGCCGCAAGCTCGTCTTCGGTGATCCAGCCGGCCTTGAGGCGGGCATTGAGAACCATCTGCTCGGCATCGGCGCGCGACACGCCGTGATTGGCGAGCACGCCCGGGAATACCTTGGTCTCGCCGTCCTTGCGTTCCTTCCAGCCGGTCAGGTCATCAGCGGCATAGCCGGCGAAATCCTCGATCGTCTTCACGCCGTCCTCGCCGAGCGTCACCAGCATGGCGGTGGTGATGCCGGGGATTTCGCGCAGCTCGTCCGCGACGCCGAGCGCCTTGCGCTTGTCGTCGTGCTCGGCCTCGATCTTCTCCAGATATTCGCGGGCGCGGGTCTGGATTTCCGAAGCGGTATCTTCGTCGAAGCCGTCGATCGAGGCGATCTCACCAGAGTCGACATAGGCGACTTCCTCAACGCTGGTGAAGCCTTCGGAGGCCAGCACCTGGCCGACCATCTCGTCGACGTCGAGGGCTTCCATGAACAGCGCCGAGCGCTCGACGAATTCCTTCTGGCGGCGCTCGGATTCCTCGGCTTCGGTCAGGATGTCGATGTCCCAGCCGGTGAGCTGCGAGGCGAGACGCACGTTCTGGCCGCGGCGGCCGATGGCCAGCGACAGCTGATCGTCGGGAACCACCACCTCGATGCGCTCGGCGTCCTCGTCGAGCACGACCTTGGCGACTTCCGCCGGCTGCAGCGCGTTGACGATGAAAGAGGCAGCCGAAGGCGACCACGGAATGATGTCGATCTTCTCGCCCTGCAATTCGCCGACGACGGCCTGGACGCGGCTGCCGCGCATACCGACGCAGGCGCCGACCGGATCGATCGAACTGTCCCGCGAGATGACGGCGATCTTGGCGCGCGAGCCCGGATCGCGGGCAACCGACTTGATCTCGATGATGCCGTCATAGATTTCCGGCACTTCCATGGTGAAGAGCTTGGCCATGAACTGCGGATGGGTGCGCGACAGGAAGATCTGCGGGCCGCGCTGCTCGCGACGCACGTCGTAGACATAGGCGCGGACGCGGTCGCCATACTTGTAGTTCTCACGCGGAATCAGCTCGTCACGGCGGATGATCGCCTCGCCACGGCCGAGGTCGACAATGACGTTGCCGTATTCGACGCGCTTGACGGTGCCGTTGACGATCTCGCCGATGCGATCCTTGTATTCGTCGTACTGGCGGTCACGCTCGGCCTCGCGCACCTTCTGCACGATGACCTGCTTGGCCGACTGGGCGGCGATGCGGCCGAAATCCATCGGCGGCAGCTGTTCGGCGATGAAGTCGCCAAGCTGGGCGTCGGGATTGCGCTCGCGGGCCGAGGAAATGGCGATCTGCGTGGCGTAGTCGTCGACCTTTTCGACCACTTCCATCAGCCGCTGCAGCTTCATCTCGCCGGTGTTCGGGTTGATGTCGGCGCGGATGTTGGTTTCCTGGCCATAACGCGAGCGCGCCGCCTTCTGGATCGCATCGGCCATGGCGGCGATGACGATCGACTTGTCGATCGACTTTTCACGCGCGACCGCATCGGCAATCTGCAGCAGTTCAAGTCTGTTGGCGCTAACAACCATCTTATTTCTCCCGAGCTTGTTGCCGAGCTTTTACGCCCGGCCGCTCAATCATAGTTCCTGTTCGATTTCGTCTTCCGCGCCGCCTTCAGCACCCTCGGGGGCATCATCAGGCTCGCCGCGGCGTTTCTTGGCTTCCTTGCGTTCCCGGTTGTCCTTCGACAACGCCTCACGGATGAGGTCGTCGGTAAGGATCAGCCGCACATCGGCGATCGCGTCATAGGGAACGCGCACCGTCGGCTCCTCGCCATAGGCCGCCTTGTCGCGCTCGATCAGCACGTCGTTTTCACCGGCCTCGGCGATCTTGCCCTTGAAGCGCTTGCGATCGGCGACGACGACCGATGTTTCCATCTTCACCAGATGACCGGTCCAGGTTACAAAATCCGATTTGCGCACCAACGGCCGGTCGATGCCGGGCGAAGACACTTCGAGATGATAGGCCTTTTCGATCGGATCATCGACATCGAGCGCCGGCGATACCGCGCGGCTGACCTCTTCGCAATCCTCGACTGTCATGGTGCCGTCGTCGCGCTCGGCCATGATCTGCAGCGTCAGCCCGTTCTGGCCGGACAGATGCACGCGCACCAGGCGAAAGCCGATGCCGCGCAGCACCGGCTGGACGATCAGCGCAATGCGCGCATCGATGCCGCTTTCGCGGATGATGCGGTCGTCACCTTCGCTTGCCGTTGCAGTCATCAAGTACCTGTCGTTCGTTTCGAACCTATCGGCAGGTAATAAAAAAGAGCGGGACCGGGTGGACCCACTCTTCGTCATACCGACCAAGAATTTGAGGCTGATATAGACGAACACGGCCGGTGTTTCAAGCCCGCCGTGCCGGGCCGGCAAAAGCCCTGACAGCATCAGCCTTGCTCCAGGCGCATGGCGCCCATGCGGCAATCCCCCTGTGACAGCCTGCGGTGCGCTCTTATTTATTAGCCACGACACGAACAGAAGTGGCGCGCGGTGGCGCGCGAAAGGACAAGATCATGAGCAACCGCAGACTATTTTCCGCCTTGGGCAATCTCTTCACCACATTCGGCAGCGCTATCGCCGCATCGCGCGCCGTGGAAGCCGGCCGTAAGCCGCGCGCTGACGATTTGCGCGCGCTCGGCATGGACCCAGCCATCTTCAATAGGATTGGCCGTTTCTGAAAACTTCGCGAGAGGCGTCGTGACGGCGCCTATTTCCTGACAAAGGTCAGATAGGCCGGCCGACGGCCCTCGCGGATGGCCTTCGCCTCGTAACGCGTACCTGGCCAGCCCTCGTAAGGGCCGTGCCAGTCGGCAGCCCCAGATGCCTGCCATGCGAAGGCACCATGCGCCCGGCAATGCAGCAAGGTCCAGTTCACATAGGTGTCGATATCGGACGCGAAGCGGAATTTTGAACCCGGCTTCAGGACGCGCGCGAAACGGTCGAGATTGACCGGGCTGACGAAGCGCCGCTTCCAGTGCTTCTTCTTCGGCCACGGATCGGGATAGAGAAGGTCAATGCCGTCGAGCGAGGCCGGCGGCAGCCAGTCGAGCAGCCGGGTGGCGTCATCGTCATGGACCCTGAGATTGGCCAGTGGCCTTGCTCGCACCGCCATCATCATCTTGGCCATGCCGTTGACGAAGGGTTCGACACCGATGAAGCCTATCGTCGGCGCCTCGATCGCCCGGTGCAGAAGATGTTCGCCGCCGCCAAAGCCGATCTCGAGTCGGACAGCCGAAACGTCAGTTTCAAACAGAGTGCGCAGATTCGACGGCGCTTCGGCCGTCAGATCGAGCCGATAGGCGTCGAGCCCGCTTTCCAGGGCCGCTGCCTGCTGCGGGCGRAYGGKCTTGCCGCGCCGGCGACCGAAAAAAGCTTCGSTCGCACGGYTTGGCCTGTCTTGCGGGCTCATCTGGTGGCAGGTCTGTCGTGGCACTCAGGCCGCGACAGCATCCTTGAGCGCCTTGGCGAGATCGGTCTTTTCCCAGGAGAAAGACCCGTCACGGCCAGCCTTGCGGCCGAAATGGCCGTAAGACGACGTCTTGGCGTAGATCGGCTTGTTGAGGTCGAGATGGCGGCGGATGCCTGACGGCGACAGGTCCATCACGGTGCGCAGCGCATCCTCGAGCTTTGCCTCGTCGACCTTGCCGGTGCCGTGCAGGTCGACATAGACCGACAAAGGCTGGGCAACGCCGATGGCGTAGGAAAGCTGGATGGTGCAGCGGTCGGCAAGTTTCGCCGCCACGACATTCTTGGCCAGATAGCGCGCCGCGTAGGCCGCCGAACGGTCGACCTTGGTGGTGTCCTTGCCGGAGAACGCGCCGCCGCCATGCGGTGCCGCGCCACCATAGGTGTCGACGATGATCTTGCGGCCGGTAAGGCCGGCGTCGCCGTCCGGACCGCCGATGACGAACTTACCGGTCGGGTTGATGTACCACATGCAATCGTCGGCAATCTTGAGGTCGCCAAGTGCCTCGCGGATGTAGGGTTCGACGACCTTGCGGACCTTGTTTGAATCCCACGTGGCGTCGAGATGCTGAGTCGACAGCACGATCTGCGTTGCCTCGGCGGCCTTGCCGTCAATGTAGCGGACAGTAACCTGGCTCTTCGCGTCCGGGCCGAGCTTGCCGGCCTCGCCATTGTTTTCGTGACGGGCGGCGGCCAGAAGTTCCAGGATCTTGTGGCTGTAGTAGATCGGCGCCGGCATCAGGTCCGGCGTCTCGCGGCAGGCGTAACCGAACATGATGCCCTGGTCGCCGGCACCTTCCTCGCCCTGGCGGTCGGCGGCGTTGTCGACGCCCTGGCCGATGTCGGGCGACTGGCCGTGCAGGAGAACCTCGATCTTGGCGGTCTTCCAGTGGAAACCGGCCTGTTCGTAGCCGATCTCGCGAATCGCCTTGCGGGCGACCGACTTGAACTTGGCTGGGTTGATGATCGAATGTCCGGCCGCRTCCTTGAGGATATTGCCGGCCTTGTCCTTCTTCAGCAGCGTCTCGGGGACGCGCACTTCGCCGGCGATGACGACACGGTTGGTGGTGGCGAGCGTCTCGCAGGCGACACGGACTTTCCATGGGTCCATGCCGGTCTTCTTGGCTTCGCGGTAGACCAGATCGACAATTTCGTCGGAGATCCGGTCACAGACTTTGTCGGGATGGCCCTCGGCAACGGATTCCGAGGTAAAGAAGTAGTTCTGCCGCGTCACGGGTGTCCCCTCTTGAAAAACGATCGGCAGGCTGCCGATTTTGGCGCGCCACGTGTTAGCGGGGCAAAGCGCCGCTCGTCAAGCGTTGCCGCCATTCTGGCACGACTGTCGATGTCGATATCTTGTGCCACCGGCGGCGAATGCCGCCGGTTCGAGGCGCATTGAGGGTCAGTCGAGATCGTCCGCGGCGAGCGACTTCACCAGGTCGATGATCCTGCGACGCACCTTGACGTCGGCGATCTTGACGAAGGCCCGGTTGAGCTGAAGGCCTTCGGGACTGCCGCAGAACTCAACGGCGAAAGCCATCGATGCGTCCTCCGAAAAGCCACGGCCGGCCACCGCTTCCTGGCCAGGCGCATCCTCGAAGAAGAAGGCGACGGGCACGCCGAGTATGGAGGCTATCGCCTGCAGCCGGCTGGCGCCGACGCGGTTGGTGCCCTTTTCGTATTTCTGGATTTGTTGAAATGTGATGCCGAGATTCTCACCCAGCTTTTCCTGGCTCATTCCGAGCATGTTGCGCCGAAGCCGGATGCGACTTCCAACGTGGATGTCGATGGGATTCGGTTTCTTCTTGTTTTCTTCTGTCATTTTTTCCTCGCCGAATTTTTTCGGCTTTGTGATTTTTTTCTCGCCCAAAAAAGGCCGGAGGCGACTGCCCCAACAGTACGATCCACCGGCTTCGAGAAATTTTCAGGCGATACAGTATGAGTTTCTAATGTGTCGACTGTCAATTCACCCGTAGCCTTTGCCTTACGTTCAACAGCGCCCCCATGAGCGCAAACAGCAACATGATCAGCATTCCGTTAATGCGCCGCTGGCCCGAGGAAACGACCGTCTGTCCGGCAATCGGCACCTTCACATCGATGGCTCCGCGCGCATTGATCGCCAGCGCATCGACGATGCGACCGTGTGGATCGACGACGGCCGAGATGCCGTTGTTGGCAGCACGCAGCAAGGGCAATCCGTTCTCCACCGCACGAATCTGGGCCTGCCTGAAATGCTGATACGGTCCCGGTGTGTCCCCGAACCAGGCATCATTGGTAACGTTCACAATAAGCTGCGCTGACGTAGCGTCAACTGCCACAAGATCGGGAAAGATCACCTCATAACAGATAAATGGAAGGGCGCGGATGCCGCCCGGCAGCGTGATGGCGTGGCGCTCGTTGCCGGCGGCGAACGTCACCGGACCGGCGACAAGCTGTGCAATGCCGAAACGGTTGAGAAGGTCGGCGAAAGGCAGGTACTCGCCGAACGGCACCAGATGGACCTTGTCGACGGCGTCAGCGATTTCGCCCTTGTCGTTGATCGCCACGACGGAATTGTAATAGCGGCTGTCGGCGGCCGCGGACCTGCCTTCCTCGCGAACGACGCCGGCGATCAGCATCTGACCGTCGGCCAGCATGTCACCCAGCGCCGTCAATGCGTCCGGGCGCTCGGTGAAGAGGAACGGCACCGAGGTTTCCGGCCAGATAATGAGCTGTGGCTTGCCGTGACCCGGGTCAGGCGCCTTGGCGGACAGGCCGAGCAAAGTGGCGAAGATGCGGTCGCGCACCGAGGCGTCCCATTTTTCACTGAGGTCGACGGCCGGCTGGACGATGCGGACATCCAGGCTGCGCTCCGCCGGCTTTTCAGGAGCGGTAAGCCTGACATAGCCGAAGCCGACATGGGCTGATGCAAGCAGGACGAACAGTGCGGCGCCCAGGCGACGGTGCCGGCGCGCCGCCAGCAGCGCCGGCAGCGAAAAGAGGAACACGGCAAGCACGTTCATGCCGATCATGCCGGTCACCGACACGCTCTGCATCATCAGGGGTACCGGCATCGCGGCGTAGCCGATGGCATTCCAGGGAAAACCGGTGAACAGGAAGCCGCGCAGCCACTCGGTCAGCCCGAAGCCGAAGGCAAGGGCGGCGATGCGGCCGATATCGCTGCTCCACAGCAGCCGGGCGACCATGGTTGCGAAGCCGTAGAAAAAGGCGAGCGCGAAGGGAATGCCGATCACGGCAAAGGGCAGCGCCCAGGCAAAGTCGTCGGCCTCGACCAGCAGCGCGGAGCCGATCCACCAGAGACCGGCGAGAAAGTAGCCGAAACCAAACCACCAGCCGACGGCGAAGGCCGGCCGCAGGCGCCGGAACAGGCTGCCGGAGGCCTCGCCGGTCGCGCCGTCGAGCAGCCAGACCAGCAGCGGAAACGAGATGAAGCAGGCGGCGAAAAAATCGTAGGGCGCCTGGCCAAGCACCGCCAGGGCGCCTGCAAGAAACGCCACGAGTGCGCGCCGCCAACCCCAAAGCAGAATTATCCGGCCGGCCAGGCGCTCCATGCATACTTCCGAGTCGCGCGAATCAGGACGCAAGATTTATCAGGCCGCGGCCCGCGCTCCAAACGCCGGCCTGTCAGCCGCCGCGCTAACGGTGCCAGCCGTCAATGCGCAGACCGCTCAACCGCTCGGCCTCTTCGCGGGAGACGGAACGGATGGGCTGGGTGAAGGTCCAGACATGGCCCTCGGGATCGCGGGCCCGATACTGGCGTTCGCCGTAGAACTGGTCCGCGGGCTCCTGGATTATGTCTGCGCCGGCCGCCCTCGCCTGTTCGCAATGCGCATCCAGGCCGTCCTTGAGCCTGACATAGACCGATTGCGTGTTCTTGCCCGAGACCGAAGCCGGGCTCGCGACATACTCACTCCATTCGGAATCGACGATGATAGTGCAATCGCCAAACCGCATCTCGGCATGGACGAGCTTTCCCTCGGCATCACTGACCACCATGCTGCGCTCGAAGCCGAAAGCCGCTTCCAGCCACGCCAGCGCGGCACGAGGATCCCTGTAGAAGACACCGGACCCCAGACTTGCGTGCTTGAACGGGTCGTCGATCGTCATCGAGCGAGCGGAAAACTCACGCCTGCTCGGTGCGCGCCGTGGCACGCCGGCGRCGCTCGCCYTTCTGGCTCTGCACGATGCGCACSCGYTTGACGCGGCGCGGRTCKGCGTCGAGCACRTGGAACTCGAAGCCKGGWATGGCYTGCACCACCTCGCCRCGCGCCGGCACGCGGCCSAGCGTGTTGAAGATCATGCCGCCGATCGTGTCGACATATTCGCCATGTTCGCCGGCAGCGAAGTCCTCGCCGATCATCTTGGCGACTTCGTCGATCTCGGCCTTGCCGTCAACGATGAAAATGCCGTCACCGGCCTGGGTGATCATCGGCTCATCGTCGTCATGCTCGTCCTCGATGTCGCCGACGACCATCTCGACAATGTCTTCGAGCGAAACAAGCCCGTCGGTGCCGCCATATTCATCGATGACCAGCGCCATCTGCGTGCGCGTGGTCTGCATGCGGCCCATCAGGTCGGAGGCCAGCATCGATGGCGGTACGAACAGAACCTGGCGGATCAGATTGAGCTCGCCGATGGTGCGTGCGAGGTCGACCTGAGCGAGATCCAGCTGCGTGACGACAGGCGTCTTCCTGGTCGCGCGGCCCTTCTTGACGCGCGCGAGCTTGGTGATGTGGGCCAGTACGTCGCGGATATGGACCATGCCGCGCGGATCGTCGAGCGTCTCGGAATAGACCGGCATGCGGGAATGGCCGGACTGTTCGAAGGTGCCCAGGAGATCGCCGAGCGTCGTGGTGATCTCGACCGCCTCGATGTCGGCGCGCGGCACCATGACATCCTCGACGCGCACTTCGCGCAGCCGCAGGATGTTGTTGAGCATGGCGCGCTCGCCAGGCGAGAAGGATTCGGCGTCACTGGCCGTCTCGGCAAGCGCGCCGGCGATTTCCTCACGCAGGCTGGTGCCGTTGCGTTGCCTGAACAGGCCCAAAACGCGGTCGAACAGGGAGGGGCCGGCAGGCGAATGCTCGCTGGCAGCGCTGCCGGTGCTGGCAGCACCAGGGGTAACGGTACTCGGACTTGATCCCTCTTCCGACGTATCGGAAGCCTTGGGCGCACTGCCGGCGTCGGGGCGGGCGGCAGTTTCTGGTTTGTCGTTCATCGTCGTCCGGTCAATTGTCAGATGTAGTTACGCGTAGGGATCGGGAATGGCAAGCCTTGCAAGGGCTGCGCGTTCGATGGCTTCCATCTCCTCGGCCTCGGCGTCGGTCTCGTGATCATGGCCCAGCAAATGCAGCAGGCCGTGGATGACGAGATGGGTGATATGGTTCTGCACCGGCTTGTCTTCCAGTGCCGCTTCGCGTGAAACCGTCTCAGCGGCGAGCACGATATCGCCCAGCATCGGTGGCAATGGGCCGCCTTTCACATGTGGAAAAGCCGGGAAAGACAAGACGTTGGTGGGTTTGTCCTTGCCGCGCCAGTCGGCATTGAGGGTCCGGATATGGGCGTCGTCGGAAAAAACGATGCTGAGTTCGGAAGAACCCGTCAAGCCGGTCTCGGCAAAAGCGGCGCCAACCGCGCGGTCGACCAGCCGCGTCAGGCTGGCCTCATCGGGCCAGTCGCCGGCTTCGACCGATATATCGATGTCGACGGGAGGATTCCCGTCGCCGGATATTTTGTCCTCAGGCATGAAGCCGCATCGTCAAGATCAATTCTCGGCGCCCAGRCCRCGCGCCAGCTTGGCGTCGCGRTCATAGGCCCTGACGATTTCSGCCACCAGCGGRTGGCGRACSACGTCGATATCGTTGAAGCGCACGGTGACCGCGCCGGCCACGCCGTCGAGGACACGCAAGGCTTCGACCAGGCCTGATTTGGTGCTCGGAGGCAGGTCGATCTGGGTCGGATCGCCGGTGACGATCATGCGCGAGTTCTCGCCGAGACGGGTCAGGAACATCTTCATCTGCATCGGCGTGGTGTTCTGCGCCTCGTCGAGRATGACGGCGGCRTGCGCCAGCGTGCGGCCGCGCATGAAGGCSAGCGGSGCGATCTCGATCACCTCGGCGGCAATGGCRCGCTCGACCTTGTCGGCCGGCATCATGTCGTAGAGCGCGTCATAAAGCGGCCGCAGATACGGATCGACCTTTTCCTTCATGTCGCCGGGCAGGAAGCCCAAGCGTTCGCCGGCCTCGACGGCCGGCCGCGACAGGATGATCCGCTCGACCATGCCGCGTTCCAGCAGCATCGCCGCATGCGCCACCGCCAGATAGGTCTTGCCGGTACCGGCCGGACCGATGCCGAACACCAGTTCCGACCGCTCCAGCGCCCGCATATAGGCGTCCTGGTTSAGCGAGCGGGCATAGATCGTCTTCTTRCGGGTGGCGATCTGGGCGGCGGAGACCTTGCCCTTGCGCTCCAGCGTCGGCAGCGTCAGCTGATCGTCGGCGGCGACCGCCATGCGCACGGCGCCATCGACGTCGGACTGGCCGATATCGACGCCCTTCTGCAGAATCCCGTAGAGATTGTCCAAGGCGCGGCGCGCCTGTTCGGCGGCAGAAGCCGACCCCTTGATGGTCAGCTGGTTGCCGCGCGAGCGGATATCGACGCCGAGCTTCTGCTCGAGCCGGGCGAGGTTCTCGTCGAACTGACCGTAAAGGGCGCTGGCAAGCTTGTTGTTGTCGAAAGTCAGAACGATGTGCGCCATRTCMGARGCCCCAGATGCCGGTACCGGGGGCAGRTTCTTCASYTCWGCWGCGCTCAACCGTCTCTCCTCATCTGCCGAGRCCRTCAGGCCAATTCGGCGAACAGGCTATTGTAGCCCGTCTTCGTGATTCGCACCTGGATAATGTCACCGATTTCGCCGGCCTTTTCATCAACAATAACCGGCTGCAGCCAAGGTGAGCGGCCGACCTTCTGGCCTGCCTGCCGTCCGGGCTTCTCGATCAGCGTGTCGATGGTGCTGCCGACCAGGCTCAAACCGAAATCCTGCTGCTGTTTCAAGAGCAATGCCTGCAGGCGTTGCAGGCGCTCGTCCTTGACCGTTTCCGGCACGTGATCGGGCATGTCGGCGCCCGGCGTGCCGGGGCGCGGCGAATATTTGAACGAAAAGGCCGAGGCGTAATTCACCTGGCGCACAAGATCCATGGTCGCCTCGAAATCGGCCTCGGTCTCGCCGGGGAAGCCGACGATGAAATCGCCGGACAGCGCGATATCGGGCCGTGCCGCGCGGATACGGTCGAGCAATGCCAGATAATCCTTGGCCGTATGCCTGCGGTTCATCGCTTTCAGGATGCGGTCGGACCCCGATTGCACCGGCAGATGCAGATAAGGCATCAGCGACGGCAGGTCGCGATGGGCAGCGATCAGTTCGTCGTCCATGTCGCGCGGATGGCTGGTGGTGTAGCGCAGCCGCGCCAGACCGGGGATTTCGGCCAGCCTGAACAGCAGCCGGCCAAGGCCCCATTCCTCGCCGTTGTCGCCCTTGCCATGCCAGGCATTGACGTTCTGGCCAAGCAGCGTCACCTCGCGCACGCCGGCTTCGGCCAGGCGCTCGGCCTCGGCGACGATCTGCGCCACCGACCGCGACACTTCAGATCCCCTGGTGTAGGGCACGACGCAGAAGGTGCAGAACTTGTCGCAGCCTTCCTGCACGGTGAGGAATGCGGTGACGCCGCGCTTGATCACCTCGGCGCGCTTGGGTTGCGGCAGATGGTCGAACTTGTCCTCGATGGCGTAGTCGGTCTCGACGATCTTTTCGCCGTTGCGCACTCTCGCCAGCACGTCGGGCAGACGGTGATAGGTCTGCGGCCCGATGACCAGATCGACGGCCGGCGAACGCCGGATGATCTCCGCGCCCTCGGCCTGCGCCACGCAGCCGGCGACGCCAATCAGCAGTTCGCGGCCGGCAATGGCGCGCTCCGCCTTCATGTCGCGGATGCGGCCGAGTTCGGAATAGACCTTTTCCGCCGCCTTTTCCCTGATGTGGCAGGTGTTGAGCAGCACCAGATCGGCCTCGTCGATGGCATCGGTCGCGGTATAGCCGTCGGCTGCCAGCGCATCGCCCATGCGCTGTGAATCATAAACGTTCATCTGGCAGCCATAGGTCTTGATGAAGACCTTTTTCGCTGCCGTGGCGCCAGCAGCCGGCTGCCCGGCCACGGTGCCGATGTCGTCGCTTTCAATCGTGTTCAAGTCCATCCGGCGGCTTCTAACGCCTTTCCGCGACAAAAAACAGACGATTCTCGGCATGCGCCTGCTGGCGTATGCCGGGGCTAGCGGCTCGGACGCGGATCGGCGAGTGCCGCCTGCATCATCTCGCGCACCTGGCTTTCCATCAGCCTGGCCGTTTCCTTGCGGTTCGAGCCCTTGGCAAAGGCGATCGGCTCGCCGAAATGCACCTCGACGTCGAGCGCGCCTTCCGCCATCAGCACTTTCAGATGCGGCATCAAATCCTCGTCGCCGATCCAGGCCGAGATCGGCCGATGGCGGCGGCCGAGCGGCACGCCGTGCAGGCGCGTGTAGGCGATCGCCACCGGCTGGATGAACACCTGCTCGGCAGCACCCTCCGAAATCGCCATCGAGGCGGCGCCGAACAGTGTGCTTTTGAAGGGCAGGACAGCATTGCCGTCACCGGTCGAGCCCTCGGCGAACAGCACCATGGCGTCGCCCTTGGCCATGCGGCTGGCGATCTCGCTGGCCTGGTCTCCCGAGGAACGCTTGCGTTCGCGCTCGATAAAAACGGTGCGCTGCAACTTGGACAGCATGCCGATCAGCGGCCAGCCTTCCATATCGGCCCTGGCGATGAATTTCACATCGGCAAAGGAGCCCAGCACCATGATGTCGGTCCAGGAGATGTGGTTTGCGGCAACCAGGAGGGGCCGTTTGTCGGACAACGCCCCCTTGATATGGACGCGCATGCCGAGCGCTCTGAGGATCAGCCTGTGCCAGATTTTGAGGATGACGGTTTCCGGCCACCAGCCGGTCTTCATCGACAGTATCTGCAATGGCACCAGGACCAGCGAACCGGCGACGACAAGGCCCAGGGCCAGGAAAATCCTGATTCTTCCGATCATACTGTCCTGGCCTTATCCCGGCGTCTGGCTAGCGAAGATCCCGGCGCATGACAAGCGCGCCGGTCGGCCCGCGATCGGGCGACTTGTAGTAGTCCGGGCGCTTGCCGACTTCGCGGAAGCCCAGCCGACGATAGAGGGCAATCGCGGCGACATTGGTCTCGTCGACCTCGAGGAATAGCGCTTCGGCGCGCTGCACATGCAGTTCGCGCAGTACCGCATCCATCAACTGCCAGCCCAGCCCCTGGCGACGATGCGATCGCGCCACCGCGACGGTCAGGATTTCGCCTTCGCCGGCAGCCAGCCTCGCCAGCACGAAGCCKACTGGCGGCTTGGCGCCCTGCCCGGTTTCGCGCGCCGCGTAGCCGAAGACGGTGTCCTGCTCGAGCAAGGCGGCGAACTCGCCATCGGTCCACGGGCGGACGAAGTCCTCGCGGTGCAGCAACGAGACTGTCGGGCTGTCGGTGATCCTGAGCGGCTCGAGCGCATAATCCCGGCGGCGCGATTGGAGAAAAGGTATGCGCATTAATTTTGTTGCCTTGATAAAATGAACCCGGCCTGCGGCTTGGCGTCCGCGCCGCGCAAATAAAGTGGTTTCGGCCTTTCGCCCTCGCCTTTGGCGGCGGCCAGACGTGCATATGTGGCAATGTCGGCGGTGGCCGTCCGGGGCCCTGTATCGAAATCCCGGCCCGCCGATGCGGCGATCTCTACCGCCGCGGTGCCGGCAAGCACCGCAGCGTACTCGATCGCTAAGACAGTGGCTTCCGGCAATGTGGTCACCGCTGGTCCGTAAGTTAAAACTAACGCTTTGTCGTAAAGCGCGGCATGGATTTCGTCACGCCCGGCATCGAGCGCCGCCAGGACTGCACGGCCGGGAAATGCCGCTGCAGCTTCAGCCGCGAGCGCTTCGAGCGTCGTCACACCGATCGCAGGAATTTTCAGCGCCAGCGCCAGACCACGCGCGGTCGACACGCCGACGCGCAGGCCAGTGAAGGAAYCGGGACCGATGGAGACGGCAATGGCGCCAAGGCCGGCATAGTTGGTTTCGCCCGCCGTCAGCGCCTCGGCGATGACGGCCATCAGGTGCTCGGCATGGCCCTTGCCGAGATCGAGCACCGAGCGGCCAAGCTCCATCCCAGCCGCCGCGTCGTAGACGCAGGCGGCGCAGAGGCTGGCGGCACAGTCGATGGCAAGCACTTTCATGAGGTGACCGCTTCCGAGAAACACCTCCCTGTGCCCGCCACGGCGCGCCACCGCAAGCATAATTTGTTAAGCGGCTTCGCTTCCCAGCGCGCTATCAGACCTGTTCGATGCGCAGCATGTGGTTGTCCCAGACATAGTCCGGCTCGGACCGCATCGCGCCGCTGCCCTCGATGATCGCGCCGGCGCCGGTGGTGGCCATGAAGCCAGCTCCGTCGGGAGCCACGCCACAGACCTCGACCAGCGCACTGTTCGAGAGAACCTGGCCGTTGGCCGCATCGATCACCACAAGCGAATTGCCTTCCGGCGATGAGACGGCGACGGTGCCGGCCAAAGGATTGGCGGCAACCGAGCCGATATAGTTGCGGAAGCCGGACAGTACGTCCTGCGGCATGTCGAGCAGCTGCAACTCCTTGCCGCGCGTGGCGCGGCCGACCAGCAGCGGACGATCGGTGCCGGGACCCCGGTATTGGCAGCCGAACCAGACGGTGCCGGATGGGTCAGTGTCCATGTGACGGATCGACAGCTGGTGCAGTGAAGCCGGCAATTCGTGCTTTTCGATCAAGTCGCCGGAGACGCGGTCGATCAGTACATAGGACGGCTTCATGGTGGCGATGTTGAGCTCGGCGCGACCATAATCGGGATGGGTCTCGATGCCGCCATTGGCCACCGCGATCGTCCTGCCGTCACCCAGCAGCAGAAGCTCGTGCGGGCCCATGCCGTAGGTCGGGAATTCGCCGATGCGCTTGAATTTCGCCCGCGCGTCGTAGACGCCGACGACACCGGCGGCGTTGTCGAAATCGTTCTCGGTGGCATAGAGCAGCGCCCCGTCGGGCGAGAACACGCCATGGCCGAAGAAATGCCGGCCGCTGACGCTGGCGATGGTCAGCGGGGCGTCGCGCCCGGTGTGATCGAAAACGACGGCAAAGGTGCCGGGCTGGCGGGCGAAGACCACCGAACGCTTCGAGACGGGATCGAAGGTGACGTCATGGCCGCGATCGGGCAGGTCGATCGCATGGAGCAGCTTGCCGGCCTCGGACAGGACGGCGGCGCCAAAACTGCCGTCACGCTTGACGAAAGCCGTGGCGAAAACGGCGTCGACAGCAAGCGTCTTCGCCCAGGCCGACGGCGCCATCACGGCAGCAAAGCCGATGCCTGCGGCCCTGAGGAAATCCCGGCGATCGATGAGAGGCGTCTTCAAGATCAGTCCCCATCCAGCGAGGAGAAGCCAGCGGTCAGGCCGAATTCGGCGGTCAGCCTGGTGCCGATCAGCGTCGACAGGCTGGAGGTGATCAGCGCGAAATGCTCGAGTTTTTCGCGCATCGCCGGGTCCGCCAACGTCTTGTCGATCGGACCCTGAATGGACTTCGCGGTGGCGACGCCGTTGACCAGCTGGATGTGGATCGATTCCGCCATCCAGCGCGCATCTTCAGGCAAGGCATCGCCAAGTTTCGAGGCCTGGAACAGCGCATCGATGCCGGCGAGATTTCCCGCAAGCGAATTGGCGGTGTTTTGCGAACGCCAATAGATTGCCTGCTTCGGCTTGTCCGCCTCGGGCTTGCCGCCGAAAAAGCCCTTCAGGCGGACATCCCTCACCATTTCCAGCTCGTTGATGAAGACGCCGACCAGTTCGGTCACCGCTTCGTTGCCGTCGCGGTAGAGGGCGTTCTGCGGTCCCGGATTGGCCCAGAGTGCGGCAAAACCGTCCGGCTTGTTCCAGGCTGCGCTGACTTCACCAGCCATGGTTTCGATATTGCCGGCAATCGCAGCGCCATAGGCGCAGCGATAGGGATCATCCTTGCCCGCCAGCGCGTCGGCGCCGTCGCCGTAGAGCACGAATTCCAACGCGCCGAGCCCCTGCATGGCGACACTCTTGCCGGCCAGTTGTGCCGGATCGGTAGCGCCGGCGTCCTTGTTCGACAGCGCGGCCTGCACCTGTTTCAGGCCGATGCTCTTGCGATCCGGCCAGAACAGCGTGCGCTCCAGACGGTTGTTCTCCTTGATCGGCCCGAAGCCGATGATCTCGGCCGATGACCAGGCATAGACCGTGGCCGAAAATTCGGCCTGCGCCGCGTCGAGTTCCCCTTGCGAAGGCGCTTCGCAAAGCTTGTGCATCGCCTTCGTCAGGGCTTCCGCATGCTGCTGCAGGTCGGCATAGGCCGGCCTGACAAAGCCGTCGATCGCCCGCTGGATGATGTCGGAGGCTTTCACCGCCGCCGATGCCGGGAGAACGCCCAGCAGAACCAGCGGCAGAACGAGAACCAGTGCGGAACGCTTCAGCATTAGAATGACTCCAGGAATTTGAGCAGCGCATCGCGCTCGGCCGCGTTGGCGGCGGCAAAGCGGTCGCGCGCCTTTTGCGCCTCGCCACCATGCCACAGGATCGCCTCGGTCAGGCTGCGCGCGCGGCCATCGTGCAGAAAGAAGGAATTGCCGTTGACGGTTTCGGTGAGGCCGATGCCCCAAAGCGGCGGGCTGCGCCATTCGCTTCCCGTCGCATCGCCCACAGCCTGGCCGTCGGCCAGATCGGGACCCATGTCGTGCAGCAGGAAGTCGGAATAGGGCCAGATCAATTGGAAGGCCTGCGCCTTGTTGGGCGCGTCGCGGCGGGTAACAAATTTCGGCGTGTGGCAGGAAACGCAGCCGATTTCATAGAAGACCTTCTTGCCGGCGAGCACATCAGGCGCGGCGAGATCGCGGCGTGCCGGCACGGCCAGGTTTTGCGAATAGAAGGTGACGAGATCCATCACCGGCGGCGGTGCCTCGACCGGGCCGAGCCGCTCCTGGACGCCATTCGGCATGGCGAGGCATTTTGCTTGCGCCGCGGTGCAGTCGCCCCAATGTTTTGGTTCTTCCGGCGTCGAGATGCCGATGTCGCCGGCAAAGGCGTCCGCCGCCTGCTGGCGGATCGATGCTGTCTGCGCCTTCCAGCCGAAACGGCCAAGCATCAGCTCCCCGCTCAGGCTGTCGCGCACTATGTTCGGCCTGCCGGAAATGCCATCGCCGTTTCGATCGTCCGGATCGGCATTGGCCAGAATGTCCGCCGGCGCGATCTGCTCGATCAGGCCAAGGCCGATCATCGGCGGCGTCAGGCGTGGCGACAGCGTGGTGCGCGGATCAAGCGGCCCATAGGCAAGATCGGTGACGGCGTAGCCGGGTTTGCGCAGGGAAACCACCGTGCCGTCCGTCAGTTCCACCTTACGATCGAGATAGTCGACACGCATCCGACCTTCGCCGCGCAGACCGGGTACGGCCAGTTCCTGCAACTGCGTGCCATAGACCGGGTCGGGAAAGTTGAGCAATTGGTGGCTGGCAATGGCTGCTTTCTCCTCGGCGTTGCTGGCGTCGCGCGCCAGCCGCAGGAACATCGAGGTGGTGCCGGTATCGCCTTGCGGCGGACGGCCGCGACCATCCTTCAGATGGCAGTTCTGGCAGGCGCGTTCGTTGAACAGCGGACCAAGCCCGTCGGACGCCTGCGTCGAGGATGGCGACGAGACCCAGTTCTTGCGAAACAAAGCGTTGCCGAGCTTGAAAGTGCCCTCTTCCTCGAAGGTGAGGTTGGCCGAGGATTGCGAGAAGGCGTCGCGGTCGACGTTCTTCTTCGAGGTGCGGGCGCCACCTTGCATCAGCTCGAACGCCTCGGGTTTGGAGAAATCCGTGGTCGGCCTGGTGACGGCGATGACGCGCGCCTGATCTTTTTGATTAAGGTCGCTGCGCGTGGTGGCGAGCCCGGCTGGCTGAAGGTCGCCGGCAAGCGCCGACGATGTCAGCGCCAGCGCTAGAATGGTAAAACGCCGACGAGCCGGTCCGGCTGGTCTTCTCAGGAGAAGCGGCGAGCCGGCGGCCCGCCGCAAGCGGCGCAGGAATTCTAGCAGGCGCCGCATTCCCGCATGCCTTTACTCCGCCTCGTTGGCCGCGTCTGCGTTGAGCTGGCCGTACTTCTCCTCGCCGATCGAGGCGAGCAGGTCGAGCTGCGTCTCGAGGAAGTCGATGTGACCTTCCTCGTCAGCCAGCAGATCCTCGAACAGTTTCATCGTCACGTAATCGCCCACCTCGTGGCAGATTTCGCGCGAACGCTTGTAGGCAGTGCGCGCGTCATATTCGCCGGCAAGATCGGATTCGAGCACTTCCTTGACGTTCTGGCCAATGCGCAGCGGCGCCACGGACTGCAGGTTCGGATGGCCTTCAAGAAAGATGATGCGGGCGATGAGCTTGTCGGCGTGATGCATCTCCTCGATCGATTCGGCCCGCTCCTTCTTGGCCAGCTTGGTGTATCCCCAATCCTCCAGCAGACGGAAATGCACCCAATATTGATTGACGGCTCCAAGCTCCAGGAAAAGAGCCTCGTTAAGCCGCTCGATGATCTGAATTTCGCCTTTCATGGGTTCTGCTCCCGTATTGGACGCGCAGGCCTCTGACGCGATCCAGATGTGAAACGACATCCACGCCGCTCGCCTCCGAGCGGGCGTGGTAATTYTCGGTGACCCGAATGATCGTTTCGACCACATTTGGGAAGCAGCCGCAACAGCGGCCGCGCTTYTGCATSGYGTGATAGACCTTGGCCGGCACGATGAGYTGCCASGGRTCYTGGTCCAGCAGYSCKAYRATCGTCTGCTCGATCTCCCTCTCRGTGATGATRTTGCAATGGCAGATCAGCATTTATAGCGCTCGGATGGCTGACGGCGCCTCCCGCGCCGTTTGGCTTGTTTTGGTCCCGGAGCCCATTCCGAAGCCGATTATCAGGCTCCGGACCAAGCTCCAGGTTTCGGCGTTTACTTGAACACCTTGTCCGGTGCGTCGAGGCTGTCGGATCCCTCGAAGGCAATGGCGTTGAGTTTCAGCGAGCCAACGGCGCGTTCGATCGACTTGGTCTGGTCGATCAGCGCGTCGATCGCCGCCTGCACGGTGGCATTACCTGCCGTGTTGCCCTCGGCGATCTGCTGGTCATAGGCCTCGCCCGCCAGTGCCCGCGCCTTGATCGCCTCCATCTTGGCGACGGTGACATCGAGTTTATCGGACAGTTCCTTGTCGATCGCCGGATCGGCCACCTTGACCATGTCATGCACCGAAGGCCCCGAAACGATGGTGCCGTCTAGCCTGGTATAGCTGGCCAGGTAGGCAGCGCGGATGCCGATCGCGTCATAGAGATGGGAATTGTAGGTGTTGTCGGAGAAGCAGTCGTGCTCCTCTTCTGGATCGTGCAGCAGCAGGCCGAGCTTCATGCGCTCGCCGGCGAGTTCGCCGTAGGAGAGCGAGCCCATGCCGGTGAAGATGACCGAGATCGCGGTGTTCGGCTCGCCATCGACCAGGTTCTTGCGCGCCGCGCCGTCTTCCTTCCAGTTGCCGACCATTTCCTGCAGGTCGGAAACCAGAAGSKYGCTGGCSGACTTCAGATATTCGGCGCGGCGGTCGCAATTGCCGCCGGTGCAGTTCTTGAGGTCGTAGTCGGTGTAGGGGCGCTCGCCGGCGCCSGGSCCGGTGCCGTGCAGRTCCTGGCCCCAGAGCAAGAATTCGATGGCGTGATAGCCGGTGGCGACATTGGCCTCGATGCCGCCGGCCTCCTGCAGCGTGCCGGAGAGAAATTCCGGCGAAAGCTTCGAGGCATCGACCTTCTTGCCGTTGATCTCGATTTCCTTGTTGGCGATCACATTGGCCGTATAGAGCGCATTCGCATCGGATTCGGTGCCGTAGCTCTTGGCGACATAGTCGATCAGGCCTTCGTCCAGCGGCCAGGAATTCACCTTGCCTTCCCAGTCGTCGACGATCTTGTTGCCGAAGCGGTAGACCTCGGTCTGCTGGTAGGGCACGCGCGATGCCTTCCAGGCGTCGCGGGCGGCATTGAGCGTTTCCGCCGACGGATTGGCCAACAGCGCGTCTACCGCCTTGTCGAGGGCCTGCGCCGTGGTCAGCGAGTCCTCATATTTGGCAAGCGCCATGTCGGAATAGGTCTTGATGACCGGCTTGGCATCGGTTTCCGCCTTGGCAGGCAGCACGAACACCGCCGCCGTCAGCAGCGCCGTGGCACCAATCGCCGCAAGCCTGCCGCCGTATCGTGCTGTCATTATCGCTCTCCAGTTTCTCGGGAATTCTATGAATGGCGCGCACGGCAACCGGCGCCAGGCCATATCGATGCCATAAGGCACAAGACTTGCCGCGCCATCGCGCGGTTCGCGGAAGAAAGACACCAAAATGCCTCCAATCGAACGGGTTCAAGGCCCAAACATCAAAGGGATGCGCTAACGCGCAGGCTTCCATAAAGCTTCGACGCTGGTGGAAGTCAACGAAAATCTACGGGAAAAGCCAATCGAAACAACAGTTTAGAATTATTCTAAACTACAACGCTCAACTTTACGTCCCGGCTGCACCGGCTTTGCCGCCGAACTGTATGATTGACAGCCACCATTCCGAGTGCGACCCGCAAGCGCCGTCTTGCGGCGGCGCCAGACAATTGCCAGTTGGCGAGACATCCTAGAATCGAATCGGGATTGGAATGCGATGAAGAACGGCGTGGTCATTGTCGGTGCGGGTCATGCGGGCGTGCAGGCGGCCGCCAGTCTGCGCGAGGACGGCTATGACGCGCCGGTGATCCTCATCAGTGACGAGAACGAGTTACCCTATCACAAGCCGCCGCTGTCAAAGACCTTCATCAAGGATGCCGAGGCCAAACCGCAACCCTTGCGGGGCGAGGCCTTTTATACCGGCAACGCCATCGACTACCGGGCGGGCATCCGGATTGACCGCATCGATGCCGGCGGACGACGCGTCGACATCGCCGGCGGCGGCACGCTTGCCTTCGACCATCTGATCCTGGCGACCGGATCGCGCCCACGCGTCCTGCCGCTGCCGGGCTCAGATCTTTCCGGCGTTTTGTCGCTGCGTTCGCTGGCCGATGCGCGGCGGATCCGTGAGTTGAGCGCGCAGAGCGAAGATGTCGTCATCCTCGGCGGCGGCTTCATCGGGCTGGAGATCGCCGCGACACTGCGGTCGGCCGGCCGCACGGTAACGGTGGTGGAAGCGGTCGACCGACTGCTTGGCCGCGCGGTGGCACCGGTGGTGGCGAGCCATGTCCGGCAAAGGCTGGAAGCGACAGGCGTGCGCATCCTGACTGGCACCTCGATTTCAAAACTCGAAGGCGAAAACGGCCATGTCGTCGCCGCGATCACCTCATCAGGCGAAAGGCTGCTGGCGCGCATGGTCATTGTCGGCATCGGCGCAGTGCCCAATGTCGAATTGGCGCAGGAAGCCGGCCTCACCATCGCCAACGGCATCCGCGTCGACCACCAGATGCGCAGTTCGATGCCGGAAATCCTGGCTATTGGCGACGCCGCCTCCTACCGGCACTGGTTCACCGGCGGCGACGTGCGGCTGGAATCGGTGCAGAACGCCACCGACCAGGCGCGGCTTGCCGCCCGCACCATCACGGGCCATGCCGATGCCTATTCGGCGGTGCCATGGTTCTGGTCCGACATTGGCGACATGAAGCTGCAGATGGTCGGGCTGACCGCCGGCGGCGACGGCCATGTCGTGCTGGGCGACCTGCCCGACAACAAGTTCTCGATCTACCACTATGCCGGCGACCGGCTGCTCGGCATCGAATCCGTCAACCGCCCCGGCGACCATATGCTCGGCCGCAAGATGCTCGGCGCCGGCTTCTCGCCGACGCCGGAAACTGTTGCGGCGGGGCCGGATGGACTGAAGGCGGCACTGGCCGCTTTCCAGCAGGATGAACCTGCCCGCGCTGCGGGATAGTTGGCAAGGCTGCGGGAAGATCCCGATCTGGAGCGCCGGCGCTGCCCCTCATCCGCCTGCCGGCGTTCGTCATTCGAAAAGCCAAGCAATTGGCTTTTCGTCCACTAGCGGACCATTCCTCAACTCCCCGTATAGTGACGGGGAGAAGGCGAGCTCCAGTTCAGGCAGCGCAAACTTCGCGGATCGAGCTTTCCAGGATGTCGAGCGCTTCGTTCATGATCTCGTCCTGGATGGTGATCGGCGCCAGGAAGCGGATGACGTTGCCGTAGACGCCGCAGGTCAGCAGGATCAGGCCCTTGTCGAGCGCCTTCAACCGGATGGCATTGGCGATCTCAGCCGACGGCAGGCCCTTCTTGACGTCGTTGAACTCGACCGCGTTCATGAAGCCGAGACCCCTTATGTCGACGATCTCGGGCACGTCGTCACGGATCGACTGCAGGCGCTGCTTCAGCCTTGCGCCCAGCGAGTTGGCGCGGTCGCAGAGCTTTTCGTCCTCGATCACATCGAGCACGGCGTGTGCGGCAGCAACGCCGATCGGGCTGCCGCCATAGGTGCCGCCGAGGCCGCCGGGGCCGGGCGCATCCATGATCTCGGCGCGGCCGGTGACCGCCGACAGCGGGAAACCGCCGGCCAGGCTCTTGGCCATGGTGGTGATGTCGGCCGCGACTTCATGATGATCCATCGCGAACATCTTGCCGGTGCGGGCAAAGCCGGTCTGCACCTCGTCGGCGATGAGCAGCATGCCGTGCTGGTCGCAGAGCTTGCGCAGTGCCGTCAGGAATTCGCGAGGCGCGTCGTAGAAGCCGCCCTCGCCCTGGACCGGCTCGATGATGATGGCGGCGACGCGGGCCGGGTCGACATCGGCCTTGAACAGCCTGTCGAGCGCGGCCAGCGAGTCTGCCACCGACACGCCGTGCAGCGGCACCGGGAACGGCGCGTGATAGACGTCGCCCGGCATGGCGCCGAAACCGACCTTGTAGGGCACGACCTTGCCGGTCAGCGCCATACCCATGAAGGTGCGACCGTGGAAGCCGCCGGCGAAGGCGATGACGGCCTGGCGGCCTGTGGCGTTGCGGGCGATCTTGATGGCATTTTCGACCGCCTCGGCGCCGGTGGTGACGAAGATCGTCTTCTTCTCGAACTTGCCCGGCAGCATGGCGTTCAGCCGTTCAGCGAGCCGCACATAGCTCTCATAGGGCACCACCTGGTGGCAGGTGTGGGTGAAGCGATCGAGCTGCGCCTTGACCGCCTCGATCACCCTGGGATGGCGGTGGCCGGTGTTGACGACGGCGATGCCCGACGAGAAGTCGATGTAGCGGCGGCCTTCGACATCCCAGATTTCCGAGTTTTCAGCCCGGTCGGCGTAGATTTGCGTGGTCATGCCGACGCCGCGCGAGATCGACTGGTTCTTGCGTTCGGAAATGGCTGAATTCTTCATGATATCCCTCATCGGGCCGGCGCCCGTTCTCGTTGATCAGATGTCTTCTGACCTTATTTCACGTTTTCCTCAAGTCGGCACCATCGGCAGGCGATTGGGCCTGATCTCCTTAGCCAGTCATCCGATACGCGTACGAGACAGGTTTCCTTTTTCCGGAGATCGACTATCCTCCAGATGTCCGCGAGGCATCGCGATCAGCGAGCGACCCGCGGCTGGGGGAGCCCATGAGCAGGAACGCGACATCGTCCGTCTCGCCGCCATCCGTCAGAACCTCCAGCCTTTTGTCTTTTCCAACCGTGTCTGCAGTGTGCGTCTGCACAGCCGCATTGCTGCTCGCCGGCTGCCAGAAGCTGGAAGCGGCGGACAAGAAACTGCCGGTCATGGTGCGCACCGAAACGGTGGCGATGGCCGACTATGCGCCGAGAACCTCGCTGACCGGGGTGATCGCGGCGCGCACGCTGAACAATCTGTCGTTCCGGGTCGGCGGCCGCGTCGCCGAGCGGCTTGTCGATGTCGGCCAGCATGTCGACCAGGGTGCGGTGCTTGCCCGCATCGATCCGCAGGAGCAGCAATCCGATCTGCGCTCCGCACAAGCCGATCTTGACGCGGCACAAGCGCAACTGACCCAGTCCGCCGCCGCCTTCGAGCGGCAGAAGACGCTGCTTGCCCAGGGCTTCACCACCAGGCGCGACTATGACGCCGCCGACCAGGCGCTGAAGGTGGCGCAAGGCAGTGTCGACGCCGCGCAGAGCGCATTCGCCAACGCCCAGCAAAACCTGTCCTTCACCGAGCTCAAGGCCGGCGCCCCCGGCGTCATCACCGCCCGCCAGGTCGAAGCCGGCCAAGTAGTGCAAGCCGCGCAAACCGTCTTCACCGTCGCCGAGGACGGCGACCGCGACGCGGTGTTCAACGTGCAGGAGACGCTGGTCGCCAGGACGCCGCCGTCGCCGGCGGTGACGATCACGCTGTTGTCGGACCCGCAGGTCCGGGCAAAAGGCACGGTGCGCGAAATCGCGCCGGCGGTCGACCAGGCCTCCGGTTCGATCAGGGTCAAGATCGGCATTCCCGACACGCCGGCCGGCATGCCGCTGGGGGCGGCCGTCATCGGCTCGGTCAGCGCCAAGCCGGCGAAGGCGATCCTGCTGCCCTGGCAGGCGCTGACGTCCAGCGCCGGCAAACCGGCTGTCTGGATCGTCGATCCCTCGACCAAGGCGGTGGCGACGACGCCGGTCGAGGTGCTGGCCTACGATTCGGGCACCGTCGTCATCGCCGGCGGGCTGAACGAGGGCCAAAGCGTCGTCACCGCAGGCGGGCAGTTGCTCAGTCCCGGCCAGACGGTCGAGATATCGGGGGCGAGCCAATGAACCGGTTGCCGCGCATGCTGCTTGGCCTGTTCGCACTTGGCGCGCTCGCCGCCTGCTCGAAGTCCGAGGAAAAGCCACCGGAGATCATCCGGCCGGTGCTGTCGGTGGTGATCGAGCCGCGCACCACGCAGATCTATGGCTTTGCCGGCTCGGTCGAGCCGCAGGTCAGCGCCGACCTCGCCTTCCGCCTGCTCGGCCGCGTCGTCTCGCGCGACGTCAAGGTCGGCGACATCGTCAGCAAGGGCACGACGATCGCCGCACTCGACCCGACCGCGCTGGAGTTGGCGGCGCAAGCGGCCACGGCCGAGCTCTCCAATGCCGAGGCGCAGTTCGCCAACGCCGCCGCGAGCGAGGAGCGCCAGCGCCAGCTGCTTGCCTCCGCCAACACCACGCAGGCCGTCTTCGACACCGCCCAGCAGGCACGCAAAGCAGCAGAAGCCAGTGTCGAGCGGGCCAAGGCCGCGCTTGCCAAATCGCAGGAGCAGCTTGGCTACGCCAGGCTGTTTTCGGATTTCGACGGCGTCGTCACCGCGGTCGGCGCCGAGGTTGGGCAGACCGTTTCGGCCGGCCAGACGGTGGTCACCGTGGCGCGCTCGGATCTGCGCGAAGCGGTGGTCGATATTCCCGACCAGCTGACCGGCGATCTCACCGCCGGCACGCCGTTCCAGGTCATCTTGCAATCGCTGCCGACGATCCAGACAGAGGCCAAGCTGCGCGAGATCGCGCCACAGGCCGAGGGCTCGACGCGCACGCGGCGTGTCAAGCTGACGCTCACCGATCCGCCGCAGGCCTTCCGGCTCGGCTCGACGGTGACGGCGACCCGCGTGACCAAGGTTGCGCCGACGATCGAACTGCCCATCTCGGCGCTGCTCGAAAAGAACGGTGCAGACAAGGTGTGGATCGTCGACCCACAAACCTCGAGCGTGAGCGCGAAAGAGATCAAGGTGGCCGCCAAGGGCGCCGCCACCTTCACCGTCACCGAGGGGCTGGAGGCCGGGATGCGCGTCGTCACCGCGGGCGTCCACAGCCTGAGCGAAGGCCAGAAGGTCAAAGTGCTGGAGGGTGGCGTCTGATGAAGGGCTTCAATCTCTCCGACTGGGCACTCAGCCACCGCTCCATGGTCTGGTATTTCATGCTGGTCTTCGTGGTCGCCGGCATCTTCTCCTACCTCAATCTCGGCCGTGAGGAAGACCCCAACTTCACCATCAAGACGATGATCATCCAGGCCAACTGGCCGGGCGCGTCGGTCAAGGAGACATTGCAACAGGTCACCGATCGCATCGAGAAGAAGCTCGAGGAGCTCGACAGTCTCGACTTCACCAGATCCGTCACCACCGCCGGCCAGACCGTCATCTTCGTCAACCTGAAGGACACCACCAAGGCGCGCGATGTCGTGCCGAACTGGATTCAGGTGCGCAACATGGTCAACGACATCAAGGCGCAATTTCCGCAAGGCGTGCAGGGACCGTTCTTCAATGACCGCTTCGGCGATGTCTACGGCAACATCTACGCCTTCACATCGGACGGGCTGACGCCGCGCCAGCTGCGCGACTATGTCGAGGATGCCCGCACCAAGATCCTGACCGTGCCGAATGCCGGCAAGGTCGACCTGGTCGGCGCGCAGGACGAAGCCATCTATCTCGAATTCTCGACCCGCCAGATCGCCGCCCTTGGCCTCAACCAGCAGGCGATCGTGGCAAGCCTGCAGGCGCAGAACGCGATCACGCCGTCCGGCGTCATCCAGTCCGGACCGGAGCGCATCAGCGTGCGCGTCGGTGGCCAGTTCACCTCCGAGGACAGCCTTCGCGCCATCAATCTGCGCGTCAACGACCGCTTCTTCCGGCTGAGCGACGTGGCGACGATCACGCGCGGCTATGCCGATCCGCCAACGGCGCTGTTCCGCTTCAATGGCCAGGACGCCATCGGGCTCGCCATCGGCATGAAGCCCAACGCCAATCTGCTCGAATTCGGCGAGGCGCTGCACAAGGAGATGAACAAGGTGCTGGCCGACCTKCCGGTCGGCGTCGGCGTGCATCTGGTCGCCGACCAGCCTGTCATCGTCGAGGAGGCSGTYTCSGGCTTYACSCGSGCKYTGKYYGARGCGGTSGCSATCGTGCTYGCRGTGTCSTTCATCARCCTCGGCRTGCGYGCCGGCYTCGTCGTSGCGCTGTCGATCCCGCTGGTGCTGGCCATCACCTTCACGGTCATGGCCTATCTCGGCATATCGCTGCAGCGTATTTCGCTGGGCGCGCTGATCATCGCGCTCGGGCTGCTGGTCGACGACGCGATGATCGCGGTCGAGATGATGGTGGCGCGGCTCGAGGTCGGCGACAATCTGCGCAAGGCAGCGACCTATGTCTACACATCGACCGCCTTTCCGATGCTGACCGGCACGCTGGTGACGGTCGCCGGCTTCATCCCGATCGGCCTCAATTCGAGCGCTGCCGGCGAATACACCTTCACGCTGTTCGTCGTCATCGCCGTGTCTCTGCTGGTGTCATGGATCGTGGCGGTGCTGTTCGCGCCGCTGCTCGGTGTCACCATCCTGCCGGCGACGATGAAGGCAAAGCATCACGACCAGCCGGGACGCTTCACCGCGGTGTTCCGGCGCGTGCTTGTCGGCTCGGTGCGCCATCACTGGCTGACCATTATCGTCACGGTGCTGTTGTTTGCCGGCTCGATCGCCGGCTTCGGCCTGGTCCAGCAGCAGTTCTTTCCGCCGTCGGACCGGCCGGAGCTGATCGTCGACTGGAACCTGCCGCAGAATTCCTCGATCGCCGAGACACGCGACCAGATGGAGCGTTTCGAGCAGCGGGCGCTGGTCGGCAATCCCGACATCGACCATTTCTCGTCCTATATCGGCCAGGGCGCGGTGCGCTTCGTGCTAGCCTATGACGTGCAGCCGGCCAACCCCTATTTCGGCCAGACGGTGATCGTCACCAAGAGCATCGAGGCGCGCAACCGGGTCAAGCCGGCTTTGGAAAAGCTGCTGCGCGMGGAGTTCGTCGGCACCGAYGCYTTCGTCAAGCCGCTSGARCTYGGGCCGCCGGTCGGCCGYCCCGTGCAGTACCGYGTCGGCGGYCCCGACATYCAGACRGTGCGSGARCTGGCGCAGCAAKTCGCCGGTGTCATTTCAGCCAACCCGAAGCTTGCCGCGCCGACCTTCGACTGGAACGAGCCGCAGCGCGTGCTGAGGGTCGACGTGCTGCAGGACAAGGCGCGCCAGCTCGGCATCACCTCCTCCGACATCGCCAGCGCGCTGAACAGCACGGTCGGCGGCGCCGCCATCACCCAGGTGCGCGACGCGACCTACCTGATCAATGTCGTGGCCCGTTCGCGCGAGGCTGAGCGCGGCTCGATCGGAACGCTGCAGAACTTGCAGCTGCCGACCAGCACAGGCGAGGCCATCCCGCTCGCGGCGGTGGCCAATTTCCGCTACGACCTCGAACAGCCGACGGTGTGGCGGCGTGACCGCATTCCGACCATCACCGTGCGCGCCGGCCTGGTCGGCGACGTGCTGCCGGCTACCGTGGTCAACGAGTTGAAGCCATCGGTCGGCGCCTTCATCGCCAAGCTGCCGCCGGGCTATTCGGTCGAGACCGCCGGCTCGGTCGAGGAAAGCGCCAAGAGCCAGGGACCGATCGCAGCGGTGGTGCCGCTGATGCTGTTCGTCATGGCGACGATCCTGATGGTGCAGTTGCAAAGCTTCCAGCGCCTGTTCCTGGTCGTAGCGGTGGCGCCGCTCGGCCTGATCGGCGTAGTGGCGGCCCTGGTGCCGAGCGGCGCGCCGCTCGGCTTCGTCGCCATCCTCGGCGTGCTGGCGCTGATCGGCATCCTGATCCGCAACTCGGTCATCCTGATCGTGCAGATCGAGGATCTCGTCCGCGAGGGCAAGGACCGCTGGGCGGCCGTCATCGAAGCGACCGAACACCGCATGCGGCCGATCGCGCTGACGGCGGCCGCCGCCAGCCTCGCGCTGATCCCTATCGCGCGGGAAGTGTTCTGGGGACCGATGGCCTATGCCATGATGGGCGGTATCATCGCCGGTACAGCGATCACGCTGCTGTTCCTGCCGGCGCTTTATGTGACGTGGTTCCGGATCAAGGAGCCGAAACCGGTGCAAGATGGTGAAGGCGCACACGGGGAAACGGTACAGGAAGGTGGGGCAGCCTGAAATCCCTTAACCCGTGCGGACAAACCCCTCGCTGGCCCTGAGCAGATTGCGCGTATAATCCTCGGTCACGCGGTGCGCGACAAGTTGGGCCGCCGTGAGGTTCTCCACCGCCTCGCCGCCCTGCATCACCATCAGCCGCTCGCACATATGGGTGACGATGGCGAGGTCGTGGCTGACCATCAGGAAGGTCAGCTTGCGCCGCCGGCGGACTTCTTCCAGCAGATTGAGCACTTCCGCCTGCACCGAGGCATCGAGCGCCGAGGTCGGCTCGTCGAGCAGCAGGATCGAGGGTTCAAGGATCAACGCGCGGGCAATGGCCACACGCTGGCGCTGGCCACCCGACAATTGATGCGAGTAGCGGAAGCGAAAGCCATTGCCGAGACCGACCTCGTCAAGCGCCTGCTGGATGCGCTTTTCGCCGTCGGCAAAACCATGGATGGCAAGTGGCTCCTGCAGCAGGCGGTCGACGGTCTGGCGCGGGTGCAGCGAGCCATACGGGTCCTGGAAGACCATCTGCACCTCGCGGTAAAAGGCCTTGTCGCGGCGCGCGCCAAGCTTCTTGCCATTGACGGTGATGCTGCCCGAGGCGACCGGCGCAAGGCCGGCGATGGCCCTGAGCAGCGTCGATTTGCCGGAACCGGATTCGCCGACAAGGCCAAAGGATTCGCCTGACCTGACCTCGAGGCCGACGCCTTTCAGCGCGCGAAAGCGGTCGAAGATCACTTCCAGCCCGTCGACGGCAATCGCAGAAGTCATGCCGCCCACTCCGGCTTGCGGTCGAGCACCGGCAGCGGATGGCGTTCGAAGCCGATCCTGGGCATGCAGTTGAGCAGGCCGCGCGTGTAGGGATGCTGGGCCTGGCCGAGTTCGGAGGCCTTGAGCTGCTCGACGACCTTGCCGGCATACATGACGATGACGCGGTCGCAGAATGACGAGACCAGACGCAGATCATGCGAGATGAAGATCAGCCCCATGCCACGATCGCTGACCAATTTATCGAGGATGCCCAGCACGTCGAGTTGCACCGTGACGTCGAGCGCCGAAGTCGGTTCGTCGGCGATCATCATTTCCGGTCCGGCGATCAGCATCATGGCGATCATGGCACGCTGGCCCATGCCGCCGGAGACTTCGTGCGGATGCAGGTCGTAGACGCGCTTGGGGTCGCGGATCTGCACTGCTTCCAGCATGGCCAGCGCCCGCTCGCGCGCCTCGGACTTGGAGACTTTCTCATGCGTACGCAGCGTTTCGACGATCTGCCGGCCGATGCTCATAACCGGGTCGAGCGAATATTTCGGATCCTGCAGGATCATGGCGATGCGGTTGCCCCGCAGCGCCCGGCGTTCGCGTGGCGAGATGCGGAGCAGGTCGATGCCGTCGAAGGCCAATTTGTTGGCCGATATCCTAGCCTGGGGCGGCGTCACGCCCATGATGGCACGGCCGGTCTGCGACTTGCCCGAGCCGGACTCACCAACGATGCCGAGGCGTTCGCGGCCGAGCGAAAAGGAGACGCCGCGCACCGCTTCGATCAACCCGGTGCGCGTCGGGAAGGTGACGCGCAGATCGTCGACGTCGAGAAGTGTCTTCGTCTCCCTGCTCATTGGTCACCACTCCGGGGATCGAGCGCGTCGCGCAGGCCGTCGCCAAGCAGGTTGAAGCCGAGGCTGACGATGAGGATGGCAAAGCCCGGCGCGCCGGCCACCCACCACTGGTCGAGCACGAAGCGGCGGCCCGACGCGATCATCGTGCCCCATTCGGGCAGCGGCGGCTGCGCGCCGAGGCCGAGGAAGCCGAGGCCGGCGGCGGTCAGGATGATCCCGGCCATGTCGAGCGTCACCCTGACGATCAGCGAGGAGATGCAGAGCGGCATGATGTGGCGCAACACGATGCGGAACGGCGAGGCGCCCATCAATTGCACCGCCTTGATGTAATCGGAATTGCGCACCGTCAGCGTTTCAGCGCGGGCAATTCGCGCGTAAGGCGGCCAGGAGGTGATGGCGATGGCCAGCACCGCATTCTCGATGCCGGGGCCAAGGGCGGCGACGAAAGCCAGCGCAAGGATCAGCTTGGGGAAAGCGAGGACGATGTCGGTGATGCGCATCAGGATGGCATCGGTCCAGCCGCCGGCATAGCCGGCGACGGTGCCGACCAGCAGGCCGATGGGTGCGGCGATGATGGCGACCAGGATGACCACGTAAAGCGTCCAGCGCGAGCCGTAGAGAATGCGCGACAGGATATCGCGGCCGAGGTCGTCGGTGCCGAACCAGTGCTCGGCGCTTGGCGCCAGCAGCCGTGAATTCTTGAGATCGCCGAATGTCGGCGAGTAAGGCGCCAGCACGCCGGCAAGGGCGGCGATGACCAGCAGCGCGATGATGATGAGCAGGCCGACAAAGGCCAACCGGTTGGCGGAAAAACGCCGCCACGCGACATAGGCGCGGCCGAGCCTTGCCTGCATGCGCGAGGCCGGGCGCTCGCTGAGCAACCAGTCGCGACGGGATTGGACGATGTCGGCGCTCATCGGACCTTCGTCCTCGGATCGAGCACGCGGTAGAGCAGGTCGGACAGGAGATTGATGCCGATAAACACCGAGCCGATGATGATGGTGCCGCCGAGTACGGCGTTCATGTCGGCGTTCTGCAGCGAATTGGTGATGTAGAGGCCGATGCCGGGCCAGGAGAAGACGACCTCGGTCAGCACCGAGCCCTCGAGCAGATTGGCGTAGGACAGCGCGATCACCGTGACCATCGGCACGGCGGCGTTGCGCAGCGCGTGACCCCAGATGATGCGGGTTTCCGACAGGCCCTTGGCGCGCGCGGCGACGATGTATTCCTGCGCCAGCTCGTTCAACATGAACGAGCGCGTCATGCGGCTGATGTAAGCCAGCGAGAARTAGCCCAGCAGSCCTGCCGGCAAAATGATGTGGCGRAAGGCGTCATAGAAGACATCCCACTGGCGCTGCCACAGCGCATCSAGAAGATARAAGCCGGTGATCGGTGTGAACGTGTATTCRTAGACGACGTCGAGGCGGCCGGGAAACGCCACCCATTKCAGCTTGGCGTAGAACAGGACGAGCCCCAAAAGCCCGATCCAGAAGATCGGCACGGAATAGCCGATCAGGCCGACAATGCGCACGATCTGGTCGATAACGCTGCCGCGTTTTACCGCTGCCAGCACGCCGAGCGGCACGCCGAGCACCGAACCGATCAGCGTTCCCAGCGTCGCCAGCTCGATGGTCGCGGGGAAGGYGCGGCGGATGTCGGTCATGACCGGATTGGTGGTCAACACCGAGGTGCCGAAATCACCGTTCAGGGCATTTTTCACATAGATGTAGAACTGCTCGACCAGCGGCAGGTCGAGGCCCATCTCGCGACGTGTGCGTTCGACGACATTGAGAGGCGCGCGATCGCCGAGCACAGCCAGCACCGGATCGATCGGGATGACCCGGCCAATGAAGAAGGTAACCGCGAGCAGGCCAAGATAGGTCGTGACCGCGATGACCAGGAAGCGGCCGATCGCCGATGCAATAGCGACGGCGCGGGCGCTGCCGCGCCCGCTCTCGTTTTCAACCGCGCTCATGCGGCGCGTCCGTCGGCATTATTCCTTGGAGACCGACCCGACGAAATTGGTGTCGAAACTCGGGCCGAGCACGAGGCCCTTGAGGTTCTTGCGCAGGCCAACCACTTCCAGCTGCTGGTGAATGATGAYGAAGGGGCTGGTGTCGAGGATCTTCTTCTGSAGATCCTTGTACATGTCGGCGCGYTTGCCAGAATCCTTCTCCAGCAGGGCCGCTTCCGTTTCCTTGGTCAGGTCCGGAATGTCCCAGCTATTGCGCCAGGCGAGCGTRTGCGACTTGCCGGCATCCGAATTGTCSGGRTTCGACGCRAAGGTCTGGGCATTSGAGTTCGGRTCGAARTAATCCTGGCCCCAATTGCCGATATAGATGTCGTGATTGCGGGCGCGGTATTTGGTCAGCGTCTGCTTGCCGTCACCCGGGATGATCTCCAGCTTGATGCCAGCCTGACCCAGCGTCTGCTGGATCGATTCCGCCATGCCTGTCGTCGGCTGTCCCGTTCGCACGTCCATGGTGACGCTGAAGCCGTCCGGCAGGCCGGCCTTGGCCAGCAGTTCCTTGGCCTTGGCGACATCGAGCTTGAACGGGTTATCGTCCACGGTGCCGAGGTCGCCCTTGGGCAGGAAGGACTGGTGGATTTCACCGATGCCCTTGAGGATGGTCGTGCTCAAAGCATCGTAGTCGACCAGATATTTGAAGGCCTGGCGTACCTCGGGCTTGGCGAGGTTCGGGTTCTTCTGGTTGAGGCTGATGTAGTAGACCGTGCCCTTCGGCGCGCTGGTGGTGGTGAGGTCGGCGTTCTTGGCAATGGCGTCGAGATCGTTCGGCTCGAGGTTGCGGGCAACGTCGATGTCGCCGGCTTCGAGCGCCAGGCGCTGGCCCGAGCTTTCCTTCATGTTGCGGTAGATGACGCGGGCGAGCTTGGCCTTCTCGCCGTAATAGTTGTCGTTGCGCTCCATGACCACGGCTTCGTTTGCGCGCCATTCACGTAGCTTGTAGACGCCGGAGCCGGCATAGCCGGTCTTCAGCCAGGCATTGCCGAAATCATTATCCCATTTGTAGTCGGCGCTCGGCGTCACCGCCGCGACGTGTTCCTTGACCAGCTTGGCGTCGACCACCGAGGCGACCGTTGCCGAGAGACAGTTCAGCACGAAGCTCGGCGCATAGGCCTTGTCGACGGTGAACTGGAAGGTCGAGTCGTCGACGGCCTTGGCCTTTTCGGCGACGTTGTCGCCGCTGATGCCGAACTGGCCGATGATGAAGGCCGGGCTCTTGTCCAGCTTGACGGCCCGCTCGAACGAATAGGCGACATCGGCCGCGGTGATCGGGTTGCCCGAGGCGAATTTGAGGCCCGGCTTGAGCTTGAATGTATAGGTCAGGCCGTCATCAGAAACGGTCCAGCTCGCGGCGAGATCCGGCTTGACCTTGGAGGTGTCGCTGAGGTCGAGGCGGACAAGMAGATCATAGGTGTTGCCGGTGACTTCGGCGGTCGACAGYTCGAACGCCTCACCCGGATCCATGGAGATGATATCGTCGATCGCGAAGCCTTCGACCAGCGTGTCGGCAGGCGTGACCGCGCCAGCCGGCGCTCCGGCCAGAAGCAGCGCGGACATGGCGGCACCCGCAAGCAGGATGCGTGAGCGTAGAGCAAACTTTTCCATCATCATGGTGATTGTTCCCTGTTTTGTTGTTTGTTGAACCTGAGTTCCCGGCTCAGGGTTGCGGAATTCTTTTCGGGCCTGAAGACGACCGTCCGACCTCTTACCGTTGCGGTTTTTGTCCAGTTGGTCAACACCATATCCGGCGACCTCGTGGCCGGCAACGAGCATTTATGCGACGGCTCATTGGGCCAGAAAGACGGGCGGTGTGTCGACACACAGGCCAGCCAATCGGGGCAGCGGAATGAGAAAAATCTGCTAATTTTTAAGCTATTTCAGTGCGGCGACCAGGCCGGCGTCGGGAAAGCAGGTCGCGGCCTGGCCGTTCTTTGTCTGCCATTTGCCGATCGAGCGGCGGGTCTTGAAGCCGGGCAGGCCGTCGGCGCTGCCGACATCATAGCCCTTGGCTTCCAGCGCCCGTTGCAGGGCGGCAATGTCGGAACGGTGGAGATCGCCGACCGGGCCCCAGCTGCCGGAAAAATTCTGATCGCCATGCGCAATGCGGTCGGCGCCATGGCCGATGAACAGCGCGTAGAGGTCGCTGGTGTTGTATTCCTTCAGCACGTAGAAATTGGGGGTGGCGATGAAAGCTGGACCACTGCGGCCGGCAGGCATCAGCAGGAAGCCTTCGGCCTTCATCTCACTCGCCGGAAATGCTTTTCCGCCGACGCGCTTGATACCCATCGCCGCCCACTCGGAGATCTTCTTGCCTTGATCAGGGCCTTCCAGCGAGCAGGAGACGCTGTCGGGCACGGTCACCTCGAAGCCCCAGCCACGGCCCCTCACCCAGCCATAGTGGACGAGATAGTTGGCGATCGAGGCGAGCACGTCAGGCGTCGAGTTCCAAATGTCGACGCGGCCGTCGCCATCGAAATCCACGGCATGCTTGAGGAAGGAGGTCGGCATGAATTGCGGCTGGCCGAGCGCGCCGGCCCAGGACGATTTCATCGCGCCGACCGGCGCCAGTCCGCGCTGGACGATTTCCAGCGCGGCAAGCAGCTCGGTGCGGAAGAAATCCTTCTTGGTCGACATGAACGCCTTGGTGCCCAGCACTTCAAAGGCGTCATAAGGCATCTTCGCCGCGCCGAAGCCGGTTTCGCGGCCCCAGATCGCCAGAACGATCTCGCCGGGCACGCCATAGCGCTTTTCGATTGCGGCCAGTGTCTTTGCGTTGCTGGTTTCACGCGTGCGTCCGCCTGATGTCACCGCACGAACCGTCTTCTCGGCGAAATAGGCGCCGGGCGAGCCGAACTCGGCCTGATGCTGCTTCTGCGGCGTCTTCGGCTTCTCGCCGGGCATGACGAGGTCGGGTAGCTTCAGGTTGGGTTTTATGCCGTCGAAGGCGGCATCAAAAGTCTGCTTGGATATGCCATTCGCCTTGGCCTCCGGCCAGAGGTCATTCTGCAGCCAGGTGCGGAACTGATCGTCGATCTTGGCAGCGGAGGCGGGGGCGGCGAGCACGACGGCAAGAATGACTGTAAAAAAGGAAAGCAGTGCCAATCTGAAAGGACGCGCAACACTCATGATCCGCACCCTCTCCGCCAATCTTGTCAAAACGCCGTCCGCGCGCGCAGTGCCGCGGCCAGCGTGCCCTCGTCGAGATAGTCGAGCTCACCGCCGACCGGCACGCCGTGCGCCAGCCTTGTCACCTTGATGTCGAAGCCCGACAACTGGTCGGTGAGGTAATGCGCGGTGGTCTGGCCCTCGACCGTGGCGTTGACAGCGATGATGATCTCCTTGACCTCGCCGCCGGCGACGCGGTCGATCAGCGAGCGGATGTTGAGCTGGTCGGGGCCGATGCCGTCGAGCGGCGACAGCGTGCCGCCGAGCACATGATAGCGCACGTTCATCGCCGCCGCTCGCTCCAGCGCCCAGAGATCGGAGACGTCCTCGACGACGATAAGGGTGGCAGCGTCGCGGCGCGGGTCCGTGCAGATCATGCAGGGGTCGGATGTATCGACATTGCCGCAGGTCGTGCAAATACGAACCTTGTCGGCGGCCTCGCCCATGGCGGCGGCAAGCGGCGACAGCAGCTGCTCCTTCTTCTTGATAAGATGAAGGGCGGCGCGTCTGGCCGAACGGGGCCCAAGCCCCGGCACCTTGGCCAGCAGCTGGATCAGGCGTTCGATCTCGGGACCGGCGATTCGCTTGGACATCGCCTTGATCTAGGATTTTTCGGAGCGCTTTGGAACAGTTCCCGTCCAGCACGACCCACCATGCTGCCATGGCGGATCATGGGAACAGATCAATTGGCTTCGAGCGGCCGCCCCTGGCTGACGATCATCGCGCCAATGGCGTCGGTGTTCTCAGGCGTCGACTGGAAGCCCATCGCCGCCTCTTGCGGCTCACCCTGAACCGATGAGATGACGCGGGTGTTCAAGGTTCCGCCAAAACGGGCGGCATCCGGTTCTTCCATCGGCTCCTGCATGGCGACCATCGTCTGCTTCCCGGTTACGCGCGCCGACTTTGCCGTCGGCGCCGCGGCCGCGGTCACATAGGTCTGCTGGGCAGGGGCGATCTTGGTCTTGGGCTGACGGGCCGGTTCCACAGAGGCGGTCATAAAGACCTGTTGTGCCGGAGCGGTGCGGGAGGCTTTGGCCGGACGCACCGGCTCCGCCGAGGCAACCATCGTCACCGGTGCCGCCGGCTTGACCATTTCGGGCGCCGCCGAGGCAATCATTGGCTCGTCGGGCAGCGGCTGCCAGTTGCGGCCGCGCTTCTCGTAGAAGGCGTTGCCGCCGGCAACCATGGTGTAGTGCATGTTCTTGTAAGGGAAATGCAGGCCGGCGGTGTGGAAATACATCGTGTTCTTCAGCTTGGCCTTGCGCTCGCCCTTGAGCACGGCATCGGCCGCTTCCTCGACATCAGGCATAGCGCGCGAATTCATCGACCTGGTCATGACGCCCGGCGCGAACTGCCCCGGTTCACCCACCACGTCACAGATGGTGCTGCCGTGGTTGCCGGAGCGCAAGCGGTTCATCACCACCGTGCCCACCGCGATCATGCCGTCGCGGCTCGAGCGGTTGGATTCGAAGAACATCGCCCTTTCCAGGCACTCCCTGTCCTTCGGCGTGTGGCTGAAGGGCCGGCTCAGGAAATTCGGCGTGATGGCATCGGTCAGGCTGGCAACAGACATGCCATGCGAAGTGGTCTGGCTGCAGGCGGCCAGGAACAGGGGAGACGTGATGACGCCGAGCAACAGCGGCGCCTTCCATCGCGTAACAATCAACAGGTTACCCTCTCACTTCGATGCCCGCCCCCAGGCTGCGGCAAGAATGAGACACTTTCAGGCAAAATGATGGCCAAAACGTTATTAACCACATACTGTTGCCTAAAAGGCACAATTTCGAGGCTTTCCAGATAGATCGAGCCGTCATTTCACAAAAGCGATGACCACTCTCTCTTGGTTTCGCCGCAATTGAAAACGGAAACCCGCGTCACGTTTTTCCTGGAATCGCTACCGCCCGGCCGCAATCACGGCCGACTGGCCCGGCTCGAGTTCCTCGACTTTCTCCGAAAACAGGCCGCGCCTGAGGAACAAGGCCCGCGCATCCCTCGCCGCCGGCGCGATCTTTCCCGGCCAGTCGCTGTCGATGAATTCGGCCTTGGTGAAATCGGGATTTGTTTCGGAGGCCGCCTCGAGGAATTCGGCGATTTCCAGCACGACCGCGCGCTCATCC